>NZ_RZQA01000746.1:0-3240 GCF_004022915.1 Mesorhizobium sp. M7A.F.Ca.US.006.04.2.1 | reverse complement strand
GCAAGGCGACGACGCTTGCCGACGGCATCGCGCTCGCCGCGCAAGCCATCGACAGCGGCCGGGCCCTGCAAGTGCTCGACAGGCTGGTCGAGATTTCGAACGGGTAAAACGTGTCTGACATTCTTCGCAAGATCGAGGCCTACAAGCGCGACGAGATCGCGGCGGCAAAGGCACGTGTGCCGCTGGCCGAAATCAAGGCGCGAGCCAAGGACGCCGACGCACCGCGCGGCTTTCTTGCCGCGCTCGAAGCAAAGCGCAAATCCGGCGCCTTTGCGCTGATCGCCGAGATCAAGAAGGCAAGCCCGTCCAAGGGGCTGATCCGCGCCGATTTCGATCCGCCGGCGCTGGCGCAGGCCTATGCCAAGGGTGGCGCTGCCTGTCTTTCGGTGCTGACCGACGCACCGTCCTTCCAGGGCGCGCCGGAATTTCTCGCCCGGGCGCGAGCCGCCGTCGCGCTGCCGGCGCTGCGCAAGGATTTCCTGTTCGATCCCTATCAGGTCTACGAAGCCCGCGCCTGGGGCGCGGATGCCATCCTGATCATCATGGCCAGCGTCGACGACGCCCTGGCGAGCGAGCTTGAGGCAACGGCATTCGAACTCGGCATGGATGCGCTGATCGAGGTGCATGATGAGTCCGAGACGCTGCGCGCGCTAAAACTGTCGTCGCGGCTGATCGGCATCAACAACCGCAATCTGAGAACATTTGAAACCAGCCTTAAAACGTCGGAGCGGCTGGCACCCATGGTGCCGGGCGGCCGCCTGCTGGTCAGCGAGAGCGGTATTTTCACCCATGACGACTGCCTCAGGCTGCAAAAGAGCGACATCGGCACTTTTCTTGTCGGCGAGAGCCTGATGCGGCAACAGGACGTCACCACCGCGACGCGCTTGCTTCTGACAGGCAAGGCTTTGGCCGAGGCTATCTGACGATGGTATCAGGCCTGACCCATCTCGGCGCGCAGGGCGAGGCCAACATGGTCGATGTCGGCGACAAGGAAGAAACAACGCGCACGGCGATCGCCGAAGGCTTTGTCGCGATGCAGCCCGAGACGCTGAAGATGATCCTCGCCGGCAACGCCAAGAAGGGTGACGTGCTCGGCACCGCGCGCATTGCCGGCATCATGGCGGCGAAGAAGACGCATGAGCTGATCCCGCTCTGCCATCCGCTGCTGCTGACCAAGGTTTCCGTCGACATCGAGCCGGACCACGCTTTACCTGGCCTGAAGGTCACCGCACTGGCCCGCGTCACCGGCAAGACGGGCGTCGAGATGGAAGCGCTGACGGCCGCTTCGGTAGCCTGCCTGACCATCTACGACATGGCCAAAGCAGTAGACCGCGCCATGGTCATCACCGGCATCTGCCTGGTCGAAAAGACCGGTGGCAAGTCGGGTGACTACAAGGCGAGTTCCTGATGGCGCTGGTTCCTATCGCGGAGGCGCTTGAACGCCTGCTCGATGGTGCGGCACCTCTAGCCGGCGAAAGCCTTCCTCTGTTCGAGGCGGTGGATCGTGTTCTGGCAGAACAGGTCGTGGCACTCCGTACCCAGCCACCTTTCAACGCTTCCGCCATGGATGGCTATGCCGCTCGAGCCGCCGACGTGGCGTCGGTACCATCCAGGCTGTCGGTGATCGGCATGGCGCCGGCCGGACGTGGTTTTGCCGGTAGGATCGGCAAGGCACAAGCGGTGCGCATCTTCACCGGCGCGCCGCTGCCCGAAGGCGCCGACACCATCGTCATCCAGGAGAATGTCCACGACCTCGGCGGCGGCGAAATCGAAGTGACCGAGCCGACGGCGCAATGGCGCAATATCCGCCGCATCGGGCTCGATTTTTCAACAGGCGATGTGCTGCTCGAAAGAGGCCGTTTGCTCGACCCGGCGGCACTGTCGCTGGCAGCATCGGCCAACCATCCCCAGGTCAAGGTGGTAAGACGACCGCTTGTCGCCATCATCGCCACCGGCGACGAATTGCTGCCGCCGGGCAGTAATCTCGGCCCGGACCAGATCATCTCGTCCAATGCCTATGGCGTCGCTGCCACCGCACACTCGGTCGGCGCCCGCGCGCTCGATCTCGGCATTGCCGCCGATCGCAAGGAGGCCATCGCCGAACTGGTGCAAAAAGCGGTGGCGGCCGGTGCGGATGTCATCGTGACGCTTGGTGGCGCCTCGGTCGGCGATCACGACCTGATCCACGATGTGCTGACCGGCGAAGGCATGACGCTCGGCTTCTGGAAGATTGCCATGCGCCCCGGCAAGCCGCTGATGTTCGGCCGCCTCGGCGATATCAGGTGCATCGGCCTGCCCGGCAACCCGGTGGCAAGCCTGGTCTGCTCGCAACTGTTCCTGAAGCCGCTGCTGGCGCGGCTCGGCGGCCGCAACCATCGCCAGGACATTCGCCCAGCGCGACTGGGTGCCGCAATGCCGGCCAATGATTTGCGCCAGGACTATGTCCGAGCCGTGGTCAGGGAAGATGACGGCGCGCTGGTGGCGACGCCGTTCGGCATTCAGGATTCCTCGATGCTGAGAATGCTGGCCGACGCCAACGGGCTGATCGTGCGGGCACCGTTTGCCCCTGCAGCAGCCGCGGGCGAGGCTTGCAGCGTTTTGATGCTGCGCTGAGGAATTCCAGGCAAGCCGTTCATAACAGACGAGAAAGTGATCTCGGCTCTAGCTCGAGATCAAGCTCTGTGTCAGCGGATGCGCCGGATCGGTAAGGCCGTCGACAATGTCGTAGTGATGCCGGTCGGGCTCGACCACGGTGCTGGTGGTGGCGCCAAGGCCGGTCCAGATGTTGGCAAGCAACGTATTCTGGCGCAGGAACTCGGCGCGCTCACCGCCGCCGGCCCAGCAGGTGACGCGGGCGCCATCCATCGGGCGCAGCAGGGCTGGGCTTTCAGCCAGCGCCTCCTCTTCGTCGATTGCCAGGTCCTTGTTCATGCCGGTGCGCATGAGCGGACGCAAATCGTGTAGACCTGAAATCGAAACGACATGGCGTATGCGCCGCGCCACATCCGGCGCCAGAGGCGTGGTTGTCGTCACCCTCCGGGTGGCGAGATGGCCGCCGGCCGAATGTCCGGTCAGCATCAGCGGTCCGTCAACCATTGCCGCTGCCTTGCCAATCGCCGCCCCGACTTCCCGGACGATGCCTGCGATGCGTATGTCCGGGCACAGCGTGTAGGAGGGCATCGCAACGGCGAAGCCGCTGCCGACCGCGCCCTTGGCGAGATGCGACCACAAGCTCTTGTC
>NZ_RZQA01000745.1:0-3256 GCF_004022915.1 Mesorhizobium sp. M7A.F.Ca.US.006.04.2.1 | reverse complement strand
CTCGTGGGCCTGGTTACGGCAGCGGCTGCCGGGCTGCTCTATCTCCTGTCCGTTGCCGTCGCGCATTCGCCCGTTCTCTCCGTCTCGATTCTCGTCGTCGGACGCGCGGTGCTGGGCGGTGCCGAGAGCTTTATCATCACAGGTGGCGTGGCCTGGGGCCTGGCGCTCGTGGATGCCGGGCATTCGGGGAAAGTCATTGCATGGGTCGGCACTGCGATGTTCGCGGCATTGGCCTTCAGCGGACCATTGGGAACCATGTTGTTCACAGCCTACGGCTTTGCGGCGATAGGGCTGCTGACCACACTATTGCCGTTGCTCGTCCTGGGATCACTCATGCGAGCGCCGAACCCTCGGATACAGTTGCGGCAGAGAGAATCCGATTTGAGAGCGGTTTTTGACGCGGTATGGCTGCCAGGACTTGGTGCGGCACTCGCCAGCGTCGGCTACTGCTCAGTCCTTGCCTCAGCTCCCTTCTGTATGCCGACAATCATTGGCGACCGGTCTGGGTTGGATTACGGCGTTTGGAGCTGCGCTGATCGCAGCGCGTATGGTCTGCGGTCATTTGCCTGACAGATACGGCGGTGCAAAGATCGCCCTGCTGTTCGTGCTCGTGCAGTCAGCTGGGCTTCTGCTCATCGGGTTGGCACGAAGCAGTGTGCTTGCTTCCTTCGGAGCCGCGCTGGCGGGTCTAGGCTACTCCCTGGTCTACCCCGGGCTTGGCGTGGAGGCGGTTGGTGGCACATCTCCGGAAAACCGCGGCTTGGCGATGGGCATCTACACGGCCTTTCTGGACGTCGCGATGGCTCTAGGAAGCCCGGCGTTGGGATGGGCTGCCGATCGAGCAGGTTTGAGCGTTGTCTTCTTTATCAGCGCCGGTGTCACCTTTTGTACAACCGCCATTGCATTGCATTTAGCGTACAATGCCCGTGGAGGCCGACAGGCGCATGGCTACCCACGTCCGTTAAACCGGCCAAAGTAGCCATTCAATCGCAAGGTTGAAAATGACCGCGTGCGGCGCGACGGCGACCTCCCGAGCGGTCGCCTGCAACGTCGGCTTTCGGAATAGGCAAAGCTGGCCTCTAGGTCCGGCTTCAGGCGCAAAGCTGACGCCAAAGCCGGCGCTTGGAAATGTCGATTAGACTAGCTAAGGGGAAAATCGAACAGCACGGTATTTCCGCAGCGCATCAAGTAAGTCCAATCTCATCCGAGCTCATGGACCGCTACGCCCGGCACTACAGTCTTGGCGATCTCGCACAGGTGCTGGTGATGTGTCAGGTAGATTACCTGTCCTGCACTTGCCATCTCCCCAAACAACCTGAAAACCTCCTCCGACCGGACATGGTCGAAGGTCTCCATGATGTCGTCGGCGATGAATGGTACTGCGGGTCGAAACTGTGCGAACTCGTAATACCCGGCAAGCCTGAGCGCCAGGTAGAGCTGAAAACGTGCCCCTTTTGACAGCGCGTCGGCGACCTTGGATTGCCCGTCGCGCTGCAACGCGATGAGCACTTCCCCACCCTTCACGGGCTGGGTTGTCAGGCCAGAGTACTGGCCGCGCGTCATGAGAGCGAATGCGTCCGATGCGCGCTCCATCATCCCGGAGCGATGACGTTCACGGTAGACGCGCAAAGCATTGCCAGCCGACATTATTCCCAATTTCAGCTCGATATAGCGGACGGCCTTTTCCTCGATTTCCAGAAGGACGGTGCGCCGTTCGGCATCTATGCGGGCAACAGCACTGTCGCCGCCAATAGCGTCCAGCTTGTCGGTCGCGCGCGTCTGCCGAATGAGCTGGTGCTGTATTGCCTCGTCAGAAGCGCGAAGCCGTTGCTCGGCTTCCGCCTTCTCGATTGCGATACTGTCGAGATCGACACCATCCAATATCGAACGCGCCTGCTCGAACCCTTCCACCGCGAGCTCGGAAAAAACCTGCTCCTCAAGCTCGGCCACGGTTTTGCGCAGGCGATCCCTGTCGCGCAGCAGCTCATCGCGTTGCACGACGTCCGCTAGCGTGACCACGCCAAAGACGCTTAGGACCTCGTTCTTGCGGCGCTCATGTGCCGAAACCTCTGCATCGAGGATCTCACGCTGATCCTGCAGGCGCTGCAGGTCATTGACGAGGCTTGCTTTGGCCTCGCGCATGCGCTCGGCGCGCTCCAGGCGCTGGGCAAGGCGGATCGCCAGCTGTTCCGGTTCGTCGTCGTCCGCCTCGCCCGCATCGGCTGCAACGGCGGTAACCTCGACCAGAAAATTGTCCCTGTCGGCCACCATCTTTTCGATGCGCAGTTGCATGGCCTCCCGGTCCTGAAGGCTCTTGGACAGTTCAGCCAGTTGATCAAGGACGCCGCCCATGCCGGGCACCGAGATGCCTCTCTCTAGCCAAGTCCCCTTGAGCGCTTCGGCAATACCGGCCTGCCATTCATCCTCACGTCGCTCCGCGACTTCGACAGCGCGGCGCCTGGCGGCCAGATCCTCTTGCCTTGTTCCAACCGTCTTGAGCGCCTCGGTGCGCTCTGCGTCCACCTTGAACTGTCTCTCAAGAAACAGCTCTGCCACGGCCATGACCGTCTCTAGGCTGTCACCAACATCCGAACCGACGCCGACGCTCGCCAGCGCGCGGCTCAATTCCAGGCGTATTCGACCTTCCTCATCAACCGCCCGCTCGGCCTTCTTGCGCGAAAGCTCGATCTCCTCCCAGGCCGCGAGCGCATCGATGCGGGCAGCGATACGATCCTCGATCAGTTCGATCAGCTGTTCGGGGGATGTTTCCTGGCACGGCCCGAGCAGCTCTCTGGCGACTGTGCGTATTTCCAAGAGCACAGCCTCCCGATCTGAGCCATTCCGGGCAAGTTGATCACGCGCATGCGCGATAGTGGCCGCGGTTTCTACGAGGTTGCGGTTTGTGCTGCGAATTTCGACCAGTTCCCGAGCGTTGGCCAAACGGCCTGCGCCGACACTGTCGTCTCGGGCCAGTGTTGCCGCGAAATCATCCGCCGTTTCCCCAGTCAGGTCATGGCGATGCCTTGCCCAGGCGTCGTCGCGGGCACGCCGAATGACGTCGGCCGCATCATCGTCGGTGACATCGACAGAGGCACGAAGGGCTTCCAGCCGCGCCGAAAGCAAGTCGTGATTGCCCTGGTGCTCGGCAAGACGATCGGAAAGGACGCCCCTGCCCTTCCCGAGCTCTGCTGCCAGCGCCTTCCATGCGCCAAGCTGCGCAGCATTCGGAATGGCGACCCTGGCCAGTGCCTGAGAG
>NZ_RZQA01000744.1:0-3259 GCF_004022915.1 Mesorhizobium sp. M7A.F.Ca.US.006.04.2.1 | reverse complement strand
ACCAAGTCCAGTTCGCAGCTCGGCCAGCTGATCGAGCAGGCCGCGGTCAATCTCGGCCAGGTCGATGAACGCCTGAGCGGCAGCACGCAAAGCTTCGCCGCGACCACCGAGAAGGCCGCGCAGACCTTTGCCAGCTCGGCACGTCTGGTCGATTCGAACACGACTAGGCTGACGGAACTGTCGTCGTCCACCTTGCGCGAGGTCGCGTCGATTGCCACCAAGTTCGACGAGCACAGCCGCCTGCTGTCCAGTGCTTCGGACCTGTTGAGCTCTCGGCCCAGAGCAACCTCGAACACACGCTCGAACGGCAGTCGTCGCTCGAAGACCTCGCCGTCGGCCTGGTCAAGAAGTCGGAAGATCTCGAAAGGGTCATGCGCTCGTTCGAAAATCTCGTCGGCCAGACGCTGCAGAACGCCGAAGGCAAGGCGATGGAGTCGGCCGACAAGATCCGCAACGCCATCACCGACGTCGTCGACTCGGCAACCAAGCGCTTTGCCGATGCGACCGAGGAGATGCGGCGCACCGCGGGCTCGATCAAGAGCGAGCTCGACCTGACCCGCGCCGAGCTCAAGAAGGGCGTCATCGAAATGCCGGAAGAGGCCAAGGAATCGACTTCGGCCATCCGCCGCGCCGTTTCCGAGCAGATCAACGCCCTGAAGGAGCTTTCGGACATCGTGGCCAAGTCCGGCCGCGGCGGTGAAGGGTCCGAACCACGCAACCTGCGTCCGGCGCCGCAAGCGCCGGCCGCACGCGCTGCCGAGCCGCCGCGCCGAGCACCGGCACCGCAGCCGGACCTGCGCACGCCTCAGGCGCCCTTGGGCGGCCCTGCATTGCGCGGCACGCTCGACCTTGACCGTCCGACCGAGGCGGCACCGCGTCCGCGCGGCGATGCCAACGCCCGCACGCCGCAGGGTGGCTGGGTGCGCGATCTGCTGACCGCGGCATCGAACGATGAGGACCTCAGGTCGGCAGCTCCCCCAGCGACTGCGGAAGCGCCCCGCGCTACGCCTGCCCAGCGATCGCCCCTTCATGTCGTCGAATCGCTGAACTCGCTCTCCGTCGATATCGCGCGGGCCATCGACCACGATGCTTCGATCGAGCTGTGGAACCGCTACCGGCGCGGCGAGCGTGACGTGTTCACAAGGCGGCTCTACACGCTGAAGGGTCAGCAGACGTTCGACGAGATCCGTCGCAAGTATCAGGCCGAGGCCGAGTTCCGCGCCGCCGTCGACCGCTACTGCGACGATTTCGAGAAGCTGCTCAAGGATGTCTCGCGCAACGACCGCGACAACATCATGGCGCAGACCTACCTGACGTCGGACACCGGCAAGGTCTACACCATGCTGGCGCATGCGAGCGGCCGCCTGCACTAAGACAGGAATTGAACAGGCGGGCCATGGTCCCGCCTGTGCCTGCTCTAACGTCCGGCACGCGTTGAACCTGCCCGCAACAGGTCTTGCAAGACTATCGATGCCTTCGGAATCCGCCCTAAGTCGATCTCCCGACGGCGCCATAATTCATCCACAGTACCGCTGCCCTAACGCTCGCAGGGTGTGATCGTGAAGACGGCAATCATTTTCGACTGCGAGTTTCTTTGCCTGGAGGGCTCGCAACGCAGATTCTGGTGCGCGGCCCACGATCCCGACCCGGTGATCGCACAGATCGGCGCCGTCAGGCTTGGACTTGAAGGCGACTTCCCCCTGCTCGGAACACACAAGGCCTATATCAGACCGGTCGACCGGTTTGGTCAGAGATACGCCCTGGACCCATTCTTCACCAAACTGACCGGCATCACCGAGGAAGATTTGGAGACAAAAGGGGTGGCACTAGGGGATGCTCTCGCCGACATCGATCGTTTTTCCGAAGGGGCGCGATTCTGGTCCTGGGGCAAGGACGAATTGAGCATGATCGCCATCAGCTGCTATGTCGCGGGCATTCAGCCTTCGATCCCGGCCACCCGGTTTGACAACACCGTCAAGCTGCTGATCGCAGCCGGAATGCCGATCGAGGATCTGGCGAGAACGCCGAGCAACAAGCTTGCGGATTACTACGGCGTCAAGCACCCGCCATTGCAGGGGCACGATGCGCTCGATGACGCGCTGTCCGTGACCTACACCCTGCAGCACCTGATGAAGACCGGAAAGCTCCGGCCGGAGATCTTCGACCACTTGTAGGTAGAGAAGCCTGGTCGGATGAAGCCTGGTGGGATTCCGGCGCGCGTCGCGCTCAGATCACCGAATCCGTCCAGCGCACGATCTGCCCGGCGGCGTCGCCGAACGCCTTGTCGAGTGCGCTGACATAAGCAGGATTGCCGCTGCCCGAGACGGGTGCGGCTGCGGTGAAGCTCTTGGAAGCACGGACCTCGCCGTTGCGATCGTTCAGTATCCGCACGAACAGATCGACCTCGGCATGTTCGCCGCCGTCGACCCGAACCTCGAATGAGCGGATCTCGACGATCACCTGATAATCGATCGCCAGGCCCTCGCCCGGCTTGCCGACGCCGGCAAAGCTGCCCGAGCGCTGGAAGGTCTCGGCCAGCCGCGCCTGCACGATCAGCGGCAGACGGTCGGCCCATTGCGCGCCCTTGAGATACTGGATCGAACGATCCGACGGTTTGATGACGATGTTCTGGCTGTCCAGCGCCTTGAGCGCCGACGGCTGCGCGATCAGGATCTGGCGGCGGCTGTGGCCAAGCGCGTCGACCGACGGCGCCGACAGCTCGAACGTATCGAGCGGCGCGGGCTTGCCGCCCAACGCCGCACAGCCGGCCAGCGTCAAAGCAAGCAGTGCCGCAGCCGATGTCAACCCGCCCGTTTTCACCCACACAGACTTCACGCGCGATCCCCGTTGTCCCCGGATCGTAAGATCGACCCGCTTTCGCGGCTCATGTTTCTGGGGCGCGCCGACGCCGAAGTCAACGCCGCGCCCTGCCATCGAATTGCCGAACCTCGCCGTCGCCACCCGACAGGATGCGCTGCGGATTGCGGCTGAGATCGGTTACCGCCTCCTCGATGCGGCTGATCGAACGGCGGCTGTCCTGCACCAGCGCTTCGACGTTCGAAAGCCCCTGGCCCGAGAATCGCGCCAGATTGTCGGTGATGACGCCAAGGCGCGAATTCAGCGTGTCGGCAACCTGCTTGAACGACTTCAGCGTCGCCCTCGCATCCGCCATCACGCCGTCGGCCTGCCCCGACCCGAGCAAGGTATCGACCTTGGCTAGAATGCCATCGACCCGCACCGAGGCATCGTTGAGCCGTTG
>NZ_RZQA01000743.1:0-3261 GCF_004022915.1 Mesorhizobium sp. M7A.F.Ca.US.006.04.2.1 | reverse complement strand
GATCTCTGATTTGTAGGGCAAGTTGCCGGCTATGAAGATGACCGAGCCGTATTCGCCGACGCCGCGCGCGAAGGCGAGCGCGAAGCCGGTGACGATGGCCGGCGCCAGGCCCGGAAACAGGATGCGGGTGATGATCTGGAAACGATTGGCGCCAAGGGTGGCCGCGGCTTCCTCCACTTCCTTGTCGATCTCCTCCATGATCGGCTGCACGGTGCGCACGACGAAGGGCAGGCCGATGAAGATCAGCGCGATGACGATACCCAGCGGGGTATAGGCGACCTTGATGCCGAGCGGCATCAGCAATTTGCCGATCCAGCCGTTCGGCGCGTAGAGCGTGGTCAGCGCGATGCCGGCCACAGCCGTCGGCAAGGCGAAGGGCAGATCGACCATGGCATCGACGATGCGGCGGCCGGGGAAGCGGTAACGCACCAGCACCCATGCGACCAGCGTGCCGAAGACGACGTTGACAGCAGCCGCGACGAAGGCAGTGCCGAAGCTGATTCTCAGCGCATTGATGGTGCGGCGATCGGTGGCGATCGCCCAGAATTCAGGCCAGCCAAGGGCGGCCGAGCGCCAGAGCAGCCCGGATAGCGGGATGAGGATGATGAGGGTGAGGTAGGCAAGCGAGAAGCCGAGCGTCAATCCGAAACCCGGAATGACGCTCGGCTGCCTGAATCGCCACCCCGCTTGGGCGGGTGCTGTGGTCATGTCGTCCTGAATATCGACTGCTTACTGGGGCTTGTAGATCTGGTCGAATATACCACCATCGCCGAAATGATAAGGCTGTGCTTTTTTCCAGCCACCAAACTGTGGATCGTCGATGGTTACAAGTTTGATCGGCGGCAGCTTGGCGAGGTCCTCGGCCGGCACCAGATCGGGCTTGGCAGGACGATAATGGTTCTTGGCGATGATCGTCTGCGCTTCTTTGGAATAGAGCCAGCTCAGATAGGCTTCGGCGATCTTGCGCGTGCCCTTGGCATCGACATTGGCGTCGACCACTGCCACCGGCGGTTCTGCCAGGATGGAGGTCGGCGGGTAGACGATGTCGAAATTGTCGGCACCGAACTCGTCGAGCGCCAGATAGGCCTCGTTTTCCCAGGCGATAAGCACATCGCCGAGACCCTTTTGCGCGAAGGTCACGGTCGAGCCGCGCGCGCCGGTGTCGAGCACCGGGGCATTGGCGTAGAGCTTGCCGACGAACTCCTTGGTCTTGGTCTCGTCGCCGCCGTCATTGGCGTTGGCGTAGGCCCATGCGGCGAGATAGTTCCAGCGCGCGCCGCCGGACGTCTTGGGATTGGGCGTGATCACCTGGACACCGTCCTTGACGAGGTCGCTCCAGTCGTGAATGCCCTTGGGATTGCCCTTGCGCACGAGGAAGATGATGGTCGAGGTGTAGGGCGCCGAATTGTTTTCGAATTTGGTGCGCCAGTCCGGATTGATCTTCTTCGACTTCGAGACGATGGCATTGATGTCGCCTTCGAGTGCCAGCGTCACCACATCGGCGTCGAGGCCGTCGATCACGGCGCGGGCCTGGGCGCCCGATCCGCCATGCGACTGCTGGACGGTGACCGTCTCTCCGGTCTCGGCCTTCCAATGGGCGACGAAAGCTTCGTCATAGGCCTTGTAGAGCTCGCGTGTCGGATCGTAGGAGACGTTGAGAATGGTGGTATCGGCAAACGCGAAACCGAGCGTGCCGAACTGGACAGATGTGGCGACCAGTGCGCCGAGCAGTTTCCTGAAATGAGGTTTGGTCATTTCTGCCTCCGTTGAACCCGCGCCAAATCTACCGAATTGGTAGAAATTAGATGCATTCAATGTTGCCTTTTTTGCCCCTCTTGAGAAAATGTTCGGCGCCATTTCGTCCTTTGGAGAAATATTTTCCTCTTGCGGCCAAAGGAAGAATCCATGGCCCTGCCACTCAGCCTATCTAGCAATGGGTAGTGCCGAGGCAAGGTGTGGAATTTGATCCGGTGCCTCAATCGGCGGTGATGGGAAAGTCGAAACGCTGTTTGGCGAACGGTTCGCTTTTCAGCGTGAAGTGCCACCATTCCCTTGCATAGTTCTTGAAGCGGCCCGCGCGCATGGCTTCGACAAGCATCTTGCGATTTGCCGCCGCTTCACTGGCAGGGCCGCGATATGCGGTTTCGCTCATTGAATCAAAGCAGTCGAAACCGGTACCGAAATCGAGCGTGTCGGCATCCCCGGTGCCGCAGGCCGGGTTCGGGCTGGACCTGCGGTCCATCCGGGCGACGGCGACGTCGACGGTCGAGCCACGTGAATGAGTCGACAACTCTCCGACATAGCCCTTGGCGATCAGGTCGCTGCGCCTGACCTCCGGATACCATTGCGGATCGGGCGGCCCGCCCTGTTTTGTCCATTCGCCCATGTCGGCGACGGCGCGGGCAGGGCGGTAGCAATCGAACACCACCAGGGTCAGGTGTTTGGCCGCGATCGCTTTCTGGACAGCGGAGAGTGCCTTCGCCGCATCCTCGGTGAGGATGCAGACCGGGGCGCCATAGCCGTTCACCTTGCGGTGCAGAAAATTATCCGATCCGGCGTAGCGGATGTCCTGGCGGATCGAGGGGTCGACATCGGCGAGCCGGACAAAGCCGGCGGGGAGTGGGTCAGCGAGAGCAGGGAGGGTGATTGCCGTGACAAGGATTGTTGCTGCCAGTGCTGAGGCTGCCGACAGGAAAGGATCGCGCGAGGCACCCCCCTCTGCCTTGCCAGGTATCTCCCCCGCAAGGGGGGAGATTGGCAGCTTTGGCGTCCTGCTCCACCATTGATAACTGGCGAAAGCGGCAAGGACATCCGATCGCCCTCCTTGCGGGGGAGATCGCCGGCCGGCCAGAGGGGGGTGCCTCGGAACAGGCATGGGTGAAGTATCCCGCTATCCGCTGAGCCTGTGGAAAGCCAATTCCACGAATCGCTTGCAGCCGTCTATTCGACAAACACCTTCACGCTCGCCGCGCGTCCCGCGGCGTCGATGACGGTCAGCGTCGAATAGCCGGCGCCGTCGGGCTGCCAGGTCGCGGTGCGGCGACGGTCGATGCCCACCAGCGGCTTGCCGTTGGCCAGCCAGCGGAATGGCGCACGGCCGCCTTGCAGTTTCAGCACCAGCGGCGAGGCGTCGACCGAATTGGTGCCGAGATCGACGCGGGCGCCGTCGGGCGGGAAGATGATGGTCGGTGCGGGTTCGGTCACTGTCGCCTGCACCAGGCCGTCCGCTCCGGCGCCGAAGCGGGCGAGCGTCACCGGCAG
>NZ_RZQA01000742.1:0-3264 GCF_004022915.1 Mesorhizobium sp. M7A.F.Ca.US.006.04.2.1 | reverse complement strand
TTCTGGGCCTGGGTCGTCTTTGTTGTCGGGGCTGCCTATTTCTTTATTCCGTTGATGGCGACGGTCGAGTTCTCGCTGCGCATGCGGCGCGGCGTCCACTCCTTCGACGCCTATCAAGTCGTGCTGGGAGACGCGCGCTTCCAGTCAACTTTCCTCTTTTCAGTCATCGCTGCGCTCTGCACCATTATCCTGGGGGTGCTGATCGTGGTGCCGGCGGCATACTGGATCCGGCTGCGTCTGCCTCAGCTCAGGCCAATCGTCGAATTCATCACCCTTTTGCCGCTGGTCATTCCGGCAATCGTCATCGTCTTCGGCTATATCAGGATGTACGGCTCGAACTCGCCGCTGCCATTCTTGGCAAGCAATTGGGGTGCGAACGCGTTGCTTGTCATTGGCTATACGACGCTGTCTCTGCCTTACATGTATCGGGCCGTTGACACCGGTCTGCGCACCATCGATGTGCGTACGCTGACCGAAGCCGCGCAAATTCTGGGTGCGGGCTGGGGCACCATCATCACCCGCGTCATCCTGCCCAATGTGCTGATCGCGGTGCTGTCCGGCGCATTCCTGACTTTCGCCATCGTCATTGGCGAGTTTACAATGGCCAGCCTGCTCAGCCGTCCGGCTTTCGGCCCGTATCTGCAGAACATCGGCGCCAACCGTGCATACGAGCCCGCAGCCCTTGCAGTGATCGCCTTCGCCATCACCTGGGGCTGCATGTCGCTGATCCAGATCCTGTCCCGCTTCGCGCCGAAATCGGCGAACCGCCCAAATTGATCGAGAGAACCACGCCATGGCCGACCCATTCCTCTCCATCCAGCACGTTCGAAAATCCTTCGGCGCCACCACGGTGGTGGAGGACTTCAATCTCGACGTAGAGCGCGGCGAATTCGTCTCCTTCCTCGGGCCATCCGGCTGCGGCAAGACGACGGTGTTGCGCATGGTTGCCGGTTTCGAGGAGCCGAGCGCGGGCACGATCGTCGTCAGCGGCAAGGACATTACGAGACTGAAGCCCAACCAGCGCAATGTCGGCATGGTGTTCCAGGCCTATGCCCTGTTCCCGAACCTGACCGTGGCGCAGAATATCGGCTTCGGCTTGAAGGTCGCTGGCATGCCGAGGGCGGACATCGATGCCCGCGTCGCCGAGATGCTCGGCATCATCAAGCTGCCGCAGATGGCGGATCGCTATCCCTACCAGCTCTCGGGCGGCCAGCAGCAGCGCATCGCGCTAGCCCGCGCCATCGCGCCGAAGCCAAAGCTGCTGCTGCTCGACGAGCCGCTGTCGGCGCTCGACGCCAAGGTGCGCGTGTCGCTGCGCGAGGAAATCCGGTCGATCCAGAAGAAGCTCGGCATCACCACCATCTTCGTCACGCACGACCAGGAAGAGGCGCTGTCGATCTCGGACCGCATCGCCGTCATGTATGGCGGCAAGGCCGAGCAGGTCGGCACGCCATTCGAGATCTACAACCGGCCGGCAACCAAGTTCGTCGCCAATTTCGTCGGCACGCTGAATGTGCTGGAAGGCACCGTCACCGATGCCGCCGCGGGCACGGTGAGGGTCAATTCCGAACAGGTCTCGCTCAAGGGCAAGCTCAACGGTTCCAAGTCGGGCGACACGCTGTCCCTGGCGCTGCGTCCGGAAGTTATTTCGCTGGGCCGCCAGCCTGGCCGTGACTCCAGCCTATCCGGAGAAATCTCCGAAGTGCATTTCCTCGGATCGGTCATCCGGGTTCGTGTCGGCATCGGCGGCAACACGGTCTCGCTCGACACGTTCAACAGCCCGGCAACGCCGCCCCCCGCAGTTGGTGAGAAGGCCGAGATCTCGTTTTCTTCGAGCGATATGCTCGTGCTGCACTAGGCTGCTGCGCTTGTTTGGAATGAATGGCTGTATCCCGGTTAGCGAAGGGGGAAGGATGCTTCCGCCGCGTGGCATGGGCTGCAGTGCAGGGAAGTCCGCGTTTAAGCGCGCCCCATATCAGATGATTTCAATGTCGGTGTGGACGGCGATTTGTCAGGAAGCAATTCGAGGTATTTTCTGCCGGCTCGAGCTTGCCGGGTAATCAACAATTTCCAGCCGCTTTGCCGCTGCCAGAATCTCGCTTCCCGGCTATAAGAGGCCATGGTTCTTTTCGAACTGACACTCGTTCTGCTGTTGATCGCCGTTGCGCTGACGGCGCTGTCGCGGCGCGTGCAGGTTCCTTATCCCTCTTTGCTGGCGCTGGCAGGGGTGGCCATCGCCTTCGTGCCTGGCGTGCCGACCATCGAGATCGACCCGGAACTGGCGCTTGCCCTGTTCATCGCGCCGGTACTGCTCGACGCCGCCTATGACACGTCGCTGCGCGATCTCAACCGCTACAAGGTGCCGCTTGTGCTGCTGGCGCTTGGTGCCGTCCTTTTCACGACAGCGACGGTGGCGCTGGCCGGCTGGGCGATGGCAGGTCTGCCGATTGCCGCGGCCATAGCGCTTGGCGCCATCGTGGCGCCGCCCGATGCGGTTGCGGCATCGGCCGTACTTGGCCAGTTCAAGGTGCCGCATCGCATCACTGCCATTCTGCAAGGCGAGAGCCTGCTTAACGACGCCACCGCGCTGCTGATTTACCGAATGGCGATTTCTGCGGCAGCAGGCTCCATTCTGCTGAGCAGCGCCGTTCCGATGATCCTGCTGTCCACGCTCGGCAGTCTTGCGGCCGGCTATCTGCTTGGCCGGTTGTCTCTGATGACGCTGGGCCGGATCGAGGACCCGGCGAGCGGCACTGTGGTGCAATTTGCCGGCACGTTCGGGGTCTGGATCCTGGCCGACAGGATCGGACTGTCGGCCATCATCACCATAGTCGTCTATGCCATGACGATCGCCCGCACCGCGCCGCGCCGCATGCCGGCCAGAAACCGCATCAGCTCTTATTCCGTCTGGGAAACGGCGGTCTTCGTGCTCAATGTTCTGGCTTTCGTGCTGATGGGCCTGCAGGCGCGTACGATCGTCGGCCGGCTTGCCGGGCAGGGGCAGACCGATGCGTTCGTCCTGGCCGGGACAGTGCTCGCCATCGTCATCGTCTCACGCTTCGTCTGGGTTCTGGGGTGCGGCGCGATCATCAGGTGGTTTGACCGTTTCGGCGTGGCTGATCGTCAGCGTGACGCTCCGTCGTTTCGTGGCGGCGTGCTGATCGGCTGGTGCGGGATGCGCGGTTTGGTGACGCTTGCGGCGGCATTCGCCCTGCCGGCTGAATTCCCGGCCCGCGACCCGATCGTGCTCGCTGCCTTCACGGT
>NZ_RZQA01000741.1:0-3271 GCF_004022915.1 Mesorhizobium sp. M7A.F.Ca.US.006.04.2.1 | reverse complement strand
CGCCAGCGATGGCGACGGCGACGTCGTTTTAACCGGGTCCGCCCACACCGATGTCGGCTTCTTTCTCGTCGGCCCACGCCGGCTCGAGCTGGAGAAGGCGATCGGCTATCGACCCACCGTCAGCCAGACAGTCAAGCGTGCCTTCCGCAAGACCGGCTGGCTCGGCATCGTCGTACCGGTGTTTGCGCTGACGGCGCTGCTTCTCGTCCTCTCCGGCAACGCACTCGCCAATCTCGGCCTGTCGGTGCCTTCGATCGTCCTCATGCTGGCGCTGTTTGCCGTGCCGGCCAGCGAGGGCGCGCTCGCCTTCTTCAACACGGTCGTTTCGCTGTTCCTGAAACCGACGCGCCTCGTCGGCTACGATTACCGGCACGGCGTGCCGCCCGAGGCGCGCACGCTGGTGGTGGTGCCGTCGCTGATCGGCTCGCGCGACGATGTCGAGGAAAACATCCGCAATATCGAGGTGCATCATCTCGCCAACACGGCCGATGAAATCCATTTCGCGCTGCTGTCGGACTGGCCGGACTCGAAGACCGAGATCGATGCTGCCGACACCGAAATCCTCGAATTCGCGCGTGCCGAGATCGCTCGCCTCAACGCACGCTATCCCTCCGAAGGCGCGCCGCGCTTCTATATCCTGCACCGGCGCCGGCTCTTCAATGCGGCGCAAGGGTCGTGGATGGGCTGGGAGCGCAAGCGCGGCAAGCTGCATGAACTCGACCTTCTGCTGCGCGGCGACAGCGACACCACGTTCCTGCCGCTCGACGTGCCGCTGCCGGAGAACGTCGTCCACGTGATGACGCTCGATGCCGACACGCGCACCACCCGTGACGCGGTCGCCACCCTCGTAGGCAAGCTCTGCCACCCGCTCAACCGGCCGCATTTCGATGCCAGCAAGCGCGTCGTCACCGCCGGCTACGCGATCCTGCAGCCGCGCATCACCGCGTCGCTGACATCAGGCGACGATGCGTCGTTCTTCCAGCGGGTGTTTTCGGCCAATCGCGGCCTCGACCCTTATGTCTTTGCCGTGTCCGATCTCTATCAGGACGTCTTCGGCGACGGGTCCTTCACCGGCAAGGGCCTCTATCACGTCGACGCCTTCGAGGCCGCCCTGCAGGGCCGCATCGAGGAAAACACCATCCTCAGCCATGATCTGCTGGAGGGCGCGCTGGCGCGATCGGCGCTGGTCACCGACGTCGAACTGGTCGAGGACTATCCGACCCGCTACTCGGTCGACGCCTCGCGCCACCATCGCTGGGCGCGCGGCGACTGGCAGTTGCTCGGCTTCATGCTCGATCCGCGCTCCGGCGTGCCGGCGCTGTCGCGCTGGAAGATGATCGACAATCTGCGCCGCTCGCTGACGCCGATCTTCTGGGTGATGGCGGCGATTGCCGGCTGGACGCTGCTGCCCTTCACACAGGCCGCGCAATGGCAGGCCCTGCTGATCCTCAGCCTGTTCATGGCGCCGACATTCGACATCGTCAACGCCATCCTGCCCAAGAGCGGCGACCAGACGCCACGCGGCCATTTCTCGGCCCTGGCACGCGACGTCGCCTTCGGCACCGCCATGGTGGCGCTGAAGATCGTCCTGATGGCGCACAACGCCTGGATGATGGGCGATGCCATCGTGCGCACGCTCTATCGGTTGTTCGTCAGCCGCCAGAACCTTTTGGAATGGCGCACCGCCTCGCAGGCGCACAAGGCGGGCGACAACGATGTCGGTTCCTATTACGGCATGATGTATGGCGCCGTGATCATCGGCTTCGTCGGCCTTGCCATTCCGGTGCTGGCCGATTCGACCGGCGCCTTCGTTGCCTTCTTCTTCGCGCTGTTCTGGATTGGCTCGCCCGCCATCGCCAGCTGGATCAGCCGTTCGGCTGAAACCGAGGATCGCTTGCGCATATCGCAGGCCGATATCCATACGTTGCGCACGGTGGCGCGGCGCACATGGCATTATTTCGAAAGCTTCGTGACGGCAGAGCATCACCATCTGCCGCCCGACAATTTCCAGGAAAGCCCGGCGCCGGTGGTGGCGCCTCGTACTTCGCCGACCAATATCGGCGTCTACCTGCTGTCCGTCGTTTCCGCCCGCGACTTCGGATGGATCAGCCTGTCCGACGCCATCACCCGCATCGACGCCACCATGGCCACGATCGAGGGCATGCCGCGTGAGCGCGGTCACCTCTTCAACTGGTACGACACCACGACGCTGAAGCCGCTTTATCCGCTCTACATCTCGGCTGTCGACAGCGGCAATCTCGCCGGCCATCTGGTGGCGGTGGCGGCGGCCTGCGCCGAATGGGCCGAGGCGCCCTCCGTGCACCTCCAGGGCGATTTCGAAGGCATTCTCGACACGGTCACCATCCTCAGCGAAAGCCTCGATGATCTGCCCGACGACCGCCGTCAGCTGCGCCCGCTGCGCCAGCGCCTCGCCGACCGTCTCGACGGCATGCGGCGCGCTGTCGACACCATCAAGGCGCAGCCCGAAATGGCGTCGATCCGCACCATCAACCTGGCCGTGCTGGCCGGCGAGATCCGAAAATTGGCCACCGCCATCCATACCGAGGCGGTGTCGCCCCAAAGCGACGTCATCGTCGACTGGGCGGCAAGGCTGGAAGCCACCTGCGAAGCGCACGTCCATGACGCGCACAGCGACGACAATGCCGTCGAGGCGCTGCGTGCCAAGCTGCTCACCTTACGCGAGCGCACCCGCCGCTATGCCTTCGAGATGGATTTCTCCTTCCTGATGCGGCCGGAGCGCAAGCTGCTGTCGATCGGCTACCGGGTCGAGGAACACCAGCTCGACGAAAGCTGCTACGACCTTCTGGCTTCCGAAGCGCGGCTGACCAGCCTGTTCGCCATCGCCAAGGGCGATCTGCCGACCGAGCACTGGTTCAGGCTTGGCCGGCCGATCGTCGAAATCGGTTTCCAGGGCGCGCTGATGTCCTGGTCCGGCTCGATGTTCGAATATCTGATGCCGCCGCTGGTCATGAAGGAGCCGCAGGGCTCGATCCTCAACCAAACCAGCAAGCTGATCATCAAACGCCAGATCCAGTATGGCCGCCAGAAGAACGTGCCGTGGGGCATTTCGGAGGCCGCCTACAATGCCCGCGACCGCGAACTGACCTACCAATATACCAATTTCGGCGTTCCAGGCCTCGGGCTGAAGCGCGGTCTTGGCCAGAACACGGTGATCGCGCCTTACGCCACCATACTGGCGGCCCAGTTCAATCCGCGTGAAGCCGTGCTGAATCTCGCCCGATTGCGGGAG
>NZ_RZQA01000740.1:0-3301 GCF_004022915.1 Mesorhizobium sp. M7A.F.Ca.US.006.04.2.1 | reverse complement strand
ATATGCATGCCTGCTGTTGATCGGCACACTTGAAAATCGCCGGCCTAATGATTCTTGGCTGTCAGAAATAGCTTATATTTTTCAAACGCTTACAGATGGTGATCCACAGCTTGTCCACACCGGACTGGCCCGATCGGGGAGAAGTCGCTGTCAAGCGAATTATTTCAGAATATTTCTGTCAGCGCCCGGTTTTTCATATTCGCCGGAAAAGGGTTTGAATCACAATGGCTTTGTTAAAATGTGCCGTCGCGGCATGCCACTCGAACCCGCCTCCACTAACCAGATTCCTTAAAAATCCGTTAGACGTGGCCTTGCCCTATCCACAGCGATTTCGGTAGTGTCGATCTATCGAAAGGGACGGGCTCTGGCTCTTAACCCAAGCCTGAATCGGCCAGCTTAAATTGGCGGGATTTGCAACGCGGATCAAGTCCGCGGACGGCTTTGGTTTGTCTTTTTCGATACGGTAGGGGACTGGCGTAACTAGACATGGCAGGTAGACGGCGCGCCGGCGCTCTTTTCGCCGGACGGTGTTGTATTGCCCTGACATACCCAACGCGGACTGGCTTCCATGGGCCGGCACCGGTTCCCACGGATAATGGGCGACGTTCACCTGCCGGCGGCGGCAGCGGACATCGTAGCAAAGACTTAGGTCGCCGGAACCGGATGCAGGAGGCGCATCCCCGGCGGAAAACAGGTACGGAAGGACAAGGAAAAGATCATGCAGAGCGGCATCGAAAGGGAACTTACGGGCGACCTCCCATTTCCTGGAACTTTGATCGGAGCAAACGACATGGCGGTGTCCAGCGACGCGGAACAGAAATTCGACCGGGTCAAGACCCAGTTGAAGGCGCGCCTGGGAACCGAAGTCTATTCGAGCTGGTTTGGCCGCATGAAAGTCGCCGAGGCTTCCAAGGGCATTGTCCGCATCTCGGTGCCTACCGCCTTCCTGCGCTCATGGATCAACGGCCACTATCTCGACCTCATCTCCGAACTGTGGAAGCAGGAGGATCCCGATCTTCTCAAGATCGACATCGTCGTGCGCACGGCAACCCGTCAGGGACGCGCCCAGGCCGAGCCAGAGGTAACGCCGGCACGCAGCAAGGTGACACGGCAGACGCAGACGGCGCTTGCCGCAGGCACAGTCAGCCCCAGCCGGGTGGAGCGCGCATCGACTCCGCGTCCGGGCACACCCGTCGAGAGCGAATTCCGCCACAACGTTCTGGGGTCACCGCTCGATCCACGCTACACGTTCGGCTCTTTCATCGAGGGGCCGTCGAACCGGGTGGCCTTCGCCGCCGCCAAGGCAGTGGCGGAATCGCAATCGAGCGCGGTGCGCTTCAATCCGCTCTTCCTTCACGCAACCGTCGGGCTCGGCAAGACCCATTTGCTGCAGGCCATCGCCGCGGAATCGCTGAAGCAGAACCCCAAGTCGCGCGTCGTCTATCTCACGGCCGAGTATTTCATGTGGCGCTTTGCCACCGCCATCCGCGACAACAACGCTCTGACGCTCAAGGAGCAGCTGCGCGACATCGACCTGCTCATCATCGACGACATGCAGTTCCTGCAGGGCAAGTCGATCCAGCACGAATTCTGCCACCTGATCAACATGCTGCTCGACAGCGCCAAGCAGGTCGTCGTCGCTGCCGACCGGCCACCATCGGAACTGGAATCGCTCGAACCGCGGGTCCGTTCGCGCCTCAATGGCGGTGTCGCGCTTGAAATGTCGGCGCCCGATTTCGCCATGCGCCTCGGCATGCTCAAATTGCGCCTTGCCACGGCCAGGAGCGACGACGCATCCCTCGACATTTCGGAGGAGATCCTCAATCACGTCGCCCGCACCGTGACCGGCAGCGGACGCGAGCTGGAAGGCGCCTTCAATCAGCTTTTGTTCCGTCAATCCTTCGAGCCGCAGATCACCATCGACCGGATCGACGAAATCCTCGGCCACATCTATCGCACAGGTGAGCCGAAGCGTGTCCGTATCGAGGACATCCAGCGCATCGTGGCGCGTCACTACAATGTGTCGAAGACCGAATTGCTGTCCAACCGGCGCACGCGCACCATCGTCAAGCCGCGGCAGGTCGCCATGTACCTGTCGAAGGTGATGACGCCGCGCTCGCTACCCGAGATCGGACGGCGTTTCGGTGGCCGCGATCACACCACGGTGCTGCATGCCGTGCGCAAGATCGAGGACCTTTCCGGCAACGACAACACGCTGGCGCAGGAACTTGAGCTTTTGAGGCGGCTGATCAACGATCAGGCCTGACCCTCCGGGAGGGCCGAACCGAAACAACGCCGGGATTCAATGGCTTGCCTGTGTAGCGCCGGGCCTGCATCGGGCTCGTGGCGTGGCCTGGAAGCGATCTGGATTTCGGTTTTTCGACACTGGCTCGCGGACTTCGGGCGCGTTATCCCCAGAAAGCCCGCGTAGCCGGCCTGAACCGGCGGCGCGGGCTTGCGTTTGCTGGTTTTTTCCTGTCAGTTTACGCAGATTCTGAGCCTATTCAGACCTTTCGCGGGACGCCGCTCACTGGTGACCCGTCATTCATTCAAGCGAGCCTGTTTCGTCATGCGTGTTATCCTGGAACGGTCAAATCTCCTGAAGTCGCTCAACCACGTCCACCGTGTGGTCGAGCGGCGAAACACCATACCGATCCTGTCCAACGTGCTGCTCGGCGCCGAAGGCGCCAGCCTCGAAATGAAGGCGACCGATCTCGACCTCGAGGTGACCGAAGCGACGCCCGCCAAGGTGGAGCGCGGCGGGGCGACGACGGTCCCGGCACATCTGCTCTACGACATCGTGCGCAAGCTCGCCGATGGCGCCGAGGTGATGCTGAAGACGGACGAGGACGGCAACGCCATGACGGTGACGTCCGGCCGCTCGAGCTTCCGCCTTCAGTGCCTGCCGCAATCCGACTTCCCGGAGCTTTCGGCCGGATCCTTCTCGCATATCTTCCGTCTCGACTCGGTTGCCCTGAAAGGCCTGATCGAGAAGACCCAGTTCGCCATCTCCACCGAGGAGACACGCTATTACCTGAACGGCATCTACCTGCACACGCATGAGGTCGGCGGCAAGCTGAAGCTGCGCTCGGTGGCGACCGACGGCCACCGCCTGGCGCGCGCCGAGATCGACGCGCCGGCGGGTTCCGAGGGCATGCCGGGCATCATCATTCCGCGCAAGACGGTGAGCGAGCTGCAGAAGCTTGTCGACGATCCGGATGTCGCGGTGACCACCGAACTGTCGGACACCAAGATCCGCTTCACCATCGGCAGCGTGGTTTTGACCTCGAAGCTGATCGAC
>NZ_RZQA01000073.1:0-12544 GCF_004022915.1 Mesorhizobium sp. M7A.F.Ca.US.006.04.2.1 | reverse complement strand
GCGTTGCAACGTCTCGGCGATCCAGTCCATCGAGCCGTGAAAGCCGTCGGCGACGAATTCGGCCAGGCGCGCCGGCGCCAGCGGGATCGCATCGGGGGAGGTGACGGCGACGGCATCGAAGCCGGCGCGCTGCGCCTCCGCGTCGATCAGCGCGCGCAGTTTTGCCGCGTCAGAAGTCGAGGTCCGCATAATGCGACACCGGTGACAGGCCGCGCACCCGGTCGGTCAAAAGCGGCCGGAAGGAAGGCCGCGACTTGACCCGCGTGTACCATTCGCGTGCAGCGCTGTGCTCGCGCCAGTCGATCTCGCCGAGATAATCGAGCACCGAAAGCGTCGCCGCGGCCGCGAGATCGGCATAGGTGACCCTCGAGCCGGCCAGCCAATGGCGGGTGCCGGCCAGCCAGTTGGTGTATTTCATGTGCTGGCGGATGTTGGCGCGCGCCGCACGGATCGCGCCAGAGTCGGGCGAGCCGCCGCCCGCCGTTTCCGGCATGACCGGCTTCAGCACGCGCTCACGCACCAGATGGCGGGTGACTTCGCTTTCAGCCTTGTTGAGATACCAGTCGATGAGCCGGCGGATTTCGGCGCGCTGCATCGGGTCCTCGGCGAACAGCCGCTTGTCGCGCTTCAGCACGCCGCGCGTTTCATCGAGATATTCCGATATGACCGTCGCGCCGATGATCGGCACGTCGCCTTCGGCCAGCAGGATCGGCAGCGTGCCGGCCGGGTTCAGCGCCAGGAACTCCTTGCGCCGGGTCCACGGCTTTTCCTCGATCAGGGCCAGCTCCTCGCCATACTCTCCGAAAGCGAGGCGGACGAAGCGACAGGTGGCGAACATGGGGTGGTGGAAAAGCGTCAGCATGGTTCCGCGATGATAAAGCGCACTGGCGAATCGCAGGGCGCACCGGTAAGTCTTGGCCGCCCGGTTAGCGGGCCGTCAGGGTGTTGCGACCTATAGGGGGACTTCAACGCCATGACAAGCAAGCCCTTCTGTCAGCCGTCACGCCAATGCCGAGGTAGCCATGGAAAGCCAGACCATCGTCGAAGCCCTGCTGCTCGGCCTGCTGGAGGGGCTGACCGAGTTCATCCCGGTGTCCTCGACCGGCCATATCCTGCTCGCTGGCCATTTCCTCGGCTTCCACTCGACCGGCAAGGCCTTCGAGATCCTGATCCAGCTCGGCGCCATCCTGGCGATCCTCAGCGTTTATTTCCGCCGCCTCTGGAAAATGCTGCTCGAACTGCCGCACGACCGACTGACCAGGCATTTCGTCATCGGCATCCTCATCGCCTTCCTGCCGGCGGCATTCATCGGCGCGCTGGCGCATGATTTCATAAAGACGGTGCTGTTCGAATCGCCGAGGCTGATCTGCATCATGCTAATTATCGGCGGCGTCGTGCTGCTGGTGGTCGACCGCATGAACCTCAAGCCGGTTTATCGCGATGTCGAGCGCTTCCCGACCCGGCTTTACCTGCAGATCGGGCTTTTCCAGTGCCTGTCGCTCATTCCCGGCACATCGCGTTCGGGCTCGACCATCGTCGGCGCCCTGCTTTTGGGCGTCGATAAGCGCGCGGCCGCTGAATTTTCCTTCTTCCTTGCAATCCCGACCATGGTCGGCGCCTTCGCCTTCGACCTGTTCAAGAACCGCAACGTGCTGAGCAGCGCCGACCTGCCGATCATCGCCGTCGGCTTCGTCGCCGCCTTCGTCACGGCGCTCATCGTCGTGCGCTTCCTGCTCGATTACGTCTCGCGCAAGGGTTACTCGCTGTTCGGCTGGTGGCGGCTGGTGGTGGGCGGTGTCGGGTTGGTGGCGTTGATGATCTGGGGGTGAGGAGTGTTCCGCGTAGCGGCCCTCACGCTTCGTCATCCACGGGCTCCGCCCGTGGATGACGAATGAAGGAGGGCTGCCCCCTCTAACTCTTCCCATAAAACGCGTTCTCGACATGCACCGGCCAGCGCCAGGGCAGCACCGCGACCATGTCGAAGCGCATCGACAGTCTGCCGTAGTCCGCTTGGCGCGACAGCCAGATGTCGGCCGCGCCTTCTATTCGACGTTCCGATTCGTGACCGATCGCCTCCATGGCTTCCATCAGCGACCGGCGCGCCTTGACTTCGACGAACAGCACCAGATCGCCGCGCCGCGCGATCAGGTCGATCTCGCCGAAGCGCGTGCGATGGCGGCGGGCGAGAATGCGATAGCCTTTCAGCATCAGCGCTACCGACGCCAGCCATTCGCCGCGATGGCCGCGCCGATAGGCTTTCTGGCGGCTGGCGCTCGGGCGTTCAGCCACCGCCGCTTTCTCCCGAAGCATCCTTGAGCTCCAGCAATCGCCGATAGAGCGCCTGTTTCTGGCCGCCGGTCATCTTCGCGGCTTCCGCCGCCGCCTTGGAGGCCGGCATTTCGGCGGCAAGCGACAGAAGCAGACGGTCGATGTCGGCGGGTTCGTCGACCCTGGCCTCGGCCGGAGCGACGCAGACGACGATCTCGCCCTTCGGCGTATCGGCCGCGGCATAGTGGTCGGCCAGCGCCTGCAGCGTGCCGGTTCGCATCTCCTCGAAGGTCTTGGTCAATTCCCTGCCGATCGCGGCCTTGCGCTCGCCGCCCAGCGCTTCGACCATGGCACCGAGGGATTCGGCCAGCCGGCGCGGCGATTCGAAGAAAATCAATGTCGCCGGCACGGCTTTCAGTGCCTCCAGCCGCGTCAGCCGCTGCCCGGTCTTCACCGGTAAAAATCCGGCGAACATGAAGGCATCGGAGGGCAGGCCGGATGCGGTCAACGCCGCGAGCGGCGCCGATGGGCCGGGGATAGGCACGACGCGAATGCCGTGGTCGAGCGCCTCGCCGACCAGCCGGTAGCCGGGATCGGACACCAGCGGCGTGCCGGCATCGGAGATCAGCGCCACGCTCTGTCCGGCCTGCAGCGCCGCGATCAGCTTCGGCCCGGCCTCGCCTGCATTATGCTCATGATAGGCTGTGGTGCGGCGGCGGATGCCATAACGGTCGAGCAGCACGCGCGACACCCGTGTGTCTTCGCAAGCGACGATGTCGGCGGCGGCCAGCGTCTCCAGCGCGCGCAGCGTGATGTCGGCGAGATTGCCGATCGGCGTCGCCACCAGATAGAGCGCCGGCTCCAGCGGCCGGGCCGCGATCTCGGTCTGCCCGACCACATAGCTGCGCTTGCCCGTCTCTGCGGTCACTGACGACTTCTCCATTCAGCCCTGTTTGGCACGGCTGACGCGGGCTTGCAAAAGCTGATGCCGATGTAGGGAATTCGCCTTTCCTTTGCCACAGTGGGGAACCAAACCGGCGTTGGCAGATTAGCCCCCTGATTCCGGAGGAGGACAGGATGGACAGCCTCAAGATACAAGACGCTTTCGAACCCTACTATGCCGGCCGCAACCGCGTTGCCACCCCCAGGGACAAGCGCCCGTCTGCCAAGACCGAGCACAGCCTGACCGAAGAGCGCGTCGCCAGCACCTTGCCGACGAACGTCAGCCTTTCCGACAACAAACCCGACAGCACGACGGAGCACTGACCGGACGATGCCCAATCGCTTCGATATCTTCATCACCCGTCTTGAAACGAAGAACGCACGCCATGGCGCGCAACTACCCTCGATAGGCGACCAGCACAGCACCCGCCGCGATAAGGGCGACGCCAAGCCAGTTCGCTCCGGACAACCGCTCGCCGAGAAAGGCCGCGCCAAACACCGCCACAAGCACGACGCTTAGCTTGTCGATCGGCGCCACCTGCGCCGCATTGCCGATCTTCAGGGCGCGAAAATAGCAGAGCCATGAAGCGCCGGTCGCCAGACCGGACAGGGCGAGGAAAGCCCAGGTCTTTCCCGAGATCGTAGCCGGCGACTGGAATTGGCCGCTGGCGAGCAGGATGGCACCGAGCACGATCAGGATGATGATCGTGCGGATGAAGGTGGCGAAATCGGAATTGATGTTCTCGATGCCGACCTGGCGAAGATCGCCGTCAGGGCAGCGAATGCAGCCGAGAGCAGTGCCCAGAATTGCCAGGAGGATACGGTCAGGTTCATGCGGGTGGCCTTCGCGGATGGCGTCTTAACCGAGATACCGCGAAATGCGTGCCTTCAGAAGGCCAATCAACTCCAGATCCATGAATTCATAATTGTCAGGTATGTCGAGGCAGATCACACGCGCCTTCTTCAGGCTGGCCCTGAATTTCTTCTGCAGCTTGGTGCGGTGCGCCTTTTCCATGACGAAGATGATGTCGGCCCAAGCGACCAGCTCATGCGTCAGCGGCGTGTCGGCATCGTGGTTGGTTCCGGCCGAGGCCACCTCGATATCACGGCGCGTTGAAAACACCTGTTCGGCGGTCGGGCTGCGCAAGCGGTTCTGGCTGCAGACGAAAAGGACGTTCTTCAAGGGTTAGCGCGCCAGATCGGCGACCACCGCGTCGAGCACGATCATGCCGGCGGCCGTGGCGCGCAGGCGCGCATTGCCGATCGGCGCCACCAGCCCTTCGCCCTGCAGCATCGACAGCCGCGCGCTCGACAGGCCGCGCCCGGAGAACGCCTCGTAGCGGGAGAGATCGATGCCTTCGGCCAGCCGCAGGCCCATCAGCAGGAATTCGTCGGCCTCTTCCGAGCGCGTCAGGATCTCGCCGCCGGTGACGCCATGGCCCTTGGCCTCGACCAGATTGGCCCAGGTTTCCGGCATCCGCTCGGCGATTGTCACCGTGCGGCGGCCGTTCTCGACGAAGCGGCCATGCGCGCCCGGCCCGACGCCGACATATTCGCCATAGCGCCAATAGGTCAGGTTGTGCCGGCTCTCGGCGCCCGGCCTGGCGTGGTTGGAAATCTCGTAGGCCGGCAGGCCGTGCGCCGTGGTGATCTCCTGCGTCAGCGCATAGAGGTCGGCGGCATGGTCGTTGTCGGGGATGACGAATTTCTTTGCCGCATGCAGCGCGTGGAAGGGCGTGCCTTCCTCGATGGTCAGCTGGTAGAGCGACAGATGGTCGGCGGCATGGCCGATCGCCTGTTCCAGCTCCGATGCCCAAGCCTCCGGCGTCTGGCCGGGGCGGGCGTAGATCAGGTCGAAGGACAGCCTTGGGAATATTTCCCGCGCGAAGCCGATGGCGTGCAGGGCCTGTTCGACATTGTGCAAACGGCCGAGGAAGCGCAAATCCTTGTTGTTCAGCGCCTGCACGCCGAGCGACACGCGATTGACGCCGGCTGCCCGGTAGCCGCGAAAGCGCTCGGCCTCGACCGAGGACGGATTGGCCTCCAGCGTCACCTCGATGCCGGCAGGCACCGTCCAGTTCTTCGCCACGGCGTCCAGAACCCTGGCCACGGTTTCCGGCTTCATCAGCGAGGGCGTGCCGCCGCCTAGAAAAACGCTGGTCACCTCGCGCGGCCCGGTGCGCTCGCGCATCGTCGCCAGTTCGGCCTCGAAGGCGGCGGCAAAGCGCTCCTGGTCGACCGGCTGGTGGCGAACATGGCTGTTGAAGTCGCAATAGGGGCATTTGGCCGCGCAGAACGGCCAGTGGACATAGACGCCGAAGCCGGGCGCCCGGTCGAGCAGCATGCTCATGCCGAGCCCAATCGAGCTTGGGCGAATTTCTGGAAGGCGCGGGCGCGGTGCGACAGCGCCGTGGCCTGGCCGGGCTTCCAGCCATGCTTTTCCTCGGCGCTCATTTCGCCGAAGGTTTTTTCGAAGCCATCGGGCAGGAACACAGGATCGTAGCCGAAGCCGAGCTCGCCGCGCGGTGGCCAGACCAGCGTGCCCTCGGCCTCGCCGCGATAATATTCCGCCTCGCCGTCGGGAAACGCCAGGCAGATGACGGCGACAAAGCGTCCCTTGCGCTGCTCCGGCAAGGCGGCGCCGACCTCCTGCAGCGCCACTTCGGTGCGTTGCATGGCCATGCCGAAGTCACGCGAACCGTCCGGGGTTTCGGCCCAGTTGGCGGTGTAGACGCCGGGCGCGCCGTCAAGCGCGTCGACGCACAGGCCGGAATCGTCCGACAGCGCCGGCAGGCCGGTCGCCTTGGCGGCGGCGAGCGCCTTGATGTAGGCGTTCTCCTCGAAGGTGGTGCCGGTCTCGTCCGGCTCCGGCAGGCCATACTCCCTGGCCGACTTCGCTTCGAAGCCGAACGGTCCCATCAGGTCGGCGAATTCGCGCAGCTTGCCCTCATTATGGCTGGCGACGACGATCTTCTTGCCATCGAGAGAATGCATCAAAGGCCCCAGATTCTTGGCTCGGCAAATTCGATCGAATTGCCCGAGGGGTCGCGTATATAGATCGAACGGCCGCCCTGCGGCCACTCGAATTCGCTCTCGATGGCGATCTTCTTTGCCTCCAGATGGGTTTTCCAGCCGGCGATTTCATCGGCGGTCGCCGTAAAGCAGAGATGACCTTGGCCGACCGCGCCGTGCGGTGGCACCGGCAGCCTCGCGTCAGGCGCCGGCGGGATTTTGGTTGCCTCGGCGTTGAAGACGAGCAGCACGCCGGGGCCGCAGCGGAAGAAGAGGTGGCGGCCGTCGACCTTGCCGAGGAGATTGAGGCCGAGGATGTCGGTGTAGAAGGTTTCGGCGGCGGGCAGGTCTGTGACGTAGAGGGCCGATTCCAGGATCGCGGAGGGTGTCACGAGGCGCCCCCCTCTGGCCTGCCGGCCATCTCCCCCTCAGGTGGGGAGATTGGCAGCTTCTGCATTGTCGCGCACCCTACAACGCCGGAGATTGGCGAAGCCCTAGACGACATCCGATCTCCCCACTTGAGGGGGAGATGGCCGGCAGGCCAGAGGGGGGCGCTCAGGCTCGACATCTAAAAACTAAGCCACCGCCATCTGCTGCAAACTCACCAGGCGCTGGATGCCTTTCTTGGCCAGGCCCATCAAGTCCGCGAACTGCTCCTCGGAGAAAGGCTCGCCCTCGGCGGTGCCCTGGATCTCGACGATGCCACCCTTGCCGGTCATGACGAAATTGGCGTCGGTGCCGGCTGCGGAATCCTCGATATAGTCGAGGTCGATGACCGGCTGGCCGTCATGGATGCCGCAGGAGATCGCCGCGACATGGTCCTTCAGCACCTTGGCGACGCTGGCCATCTGGCGGGCTTCCATCCAGCGCAGGCAGTCATACAGCGCCACCCAGCCGCCGGTGATCGAGGCGGTGCGGGTGCCGCCATCGGCCTGGATGACGTCGCAGTCGACGGTGATCTGCTGTTCGCCCAGCGCCTGCAAATCGACCACGGCGCGCAAGGAGCGGCCGATCAGCCGCTGGATTTCCAGCGTGCGGCCGCCCTGCTTGCCGGCCGAAGCCTCACGGCGCATGCGCTCGCCGGTCGAGCGCGGCAGCATGCCGTATTCCGCCGTCACCCAGCCCTTGCCGGAGTTGCGCATCCAACCCGGCACTTTTTCCTCGAGGCTGGCCGTGCACAGGACATGCGTGTCGCCGAACTTCACCAGGCATGAGCCTTCGGCATGCTTGGAGACGCCACGCTCGAAGGAGATGGCACGCATTTCGTCGAATTGGCGTTTGGAAGGGCGCATTCAGGGCTGCTTTCTTGTCATTTTTCGGAATCTTGGCCGGCTTGTAACCGCATGGGACGCGTGGCGCAAAGGAAAATGGGCTGACGATCGGACACAGACACCGGGTTGCGCGGGTGCGGTGTAAGTCTATATCCTTGGGCCGGAGGTTTTTGGCCGTATGACCAAGGCAGTCGATCCGAGTTCGCAGTCGCCCGCGCTTCAGTCGCCAGTATTCCAGGCGCTCGACATGCGTTCCCGCGACATCTTCCGGCGCATCGTCGATTCCTATCTCAGGGACGGTGAACCGGTGGGATCGCGCAGCCTGTCGCGTATCCTGCCGTCCTCGCTGTCGCCGGCGACCATCCGCAACGTGATGAGCGACCTCGAGCATCTCGGCCTGATCTACGCGCCGCACATTTCGGCCGGCCGGCTGCCAACGCAGGCCGGCCTGCGTTTCTTCGTCGATGCCTTCATGGAGCTTGGCGACCTTTCCGACGAGGAGCGCCGCGCCATCGAGGCACAGGTGCGGGCGTCCGGCTCCGGTGCGACGCTGGAGCACATGCTGACCGAGGCCAGCCAGATGCTGTCGGGCATGTCGCGCGGCGCCGGCCTGGTGCTGGCCGCCAAGAACGAGGTGGCGCTGAAGCACATCGAATTCATCCAGCTTGAGCCGACGAAGGCGCTGGCGGTGCTGGTGTCGCAGAATGGCGACGTCGAAAACCGCGTCGTCGACCTGCCCGCCGGCATCACCGTCTCGCAACTGCACGAGGCCTCGAATTTCCTCAACGCCCATATACGCGGTCGCACGCTTGCCGAGGCGCGGATCGAGATCGCTCGCATCAAGGAAGAAACCAGGGCCGCGCTCGACACGCTGTCGCAGGACCTGGTGGAGAAGGGGCTGGCGGTGTGGGCCGGCGCCGACAGCGGCCTGCCGGCACGGCTCATCGTGCGCGGGCGTGCCAATCTGCTTGAAAACGTTACCGCCCAGGCCGACATCGAGCTGCTGCGCCATCTGTTCGAGGACATGGAGACGCAGGACGGGCTTATCCAGCTGCTTGACCTCGCCGAGCAGGGCTCGGGTGTGCGCATCTTCATCGGCTCGGAAAACAAGCTGTTTTCGCTGTCGGGCTCGTCGCTGGTCGTCGCCCCCTATCGCGACAAGGATGCCCGCGTCGTCGGCGCGCTCGGCGTCATCGGCCCGACCCGGCTGAATTACGCGCGCATCGTCCCAATGGTCGACTATACGGCGCAGCTGATTTCACGCATGCTGCGCTGAGCTGATCCAACCGAGGAGACGACGATGGCGCTCGAAGAATTCAAGGCCCGGATCAGCCTGCTGCTGGAGGAGATGGTCAACCAGCCGGAAGACCAGCACGAGATCCAGGAGCAGCTGCGCGAAAAGCTACGGGAAATGCGCGCCATGGGCCTGCCGCTGCCGGCCGACCTCGTCGAGTTGGAAAAACGCCTCGACGACGATTTCTACGCCGCCGGGACCTGAACCGGAAAACCGCAAGCTTCCTTCACCTCATCGTGTGCCGTGGAACGATCGACGAAACCGGTCGTTCCTGTTTTCACGCCCGAACACTGGAGGACCGAATGATGCGTTTTGCCGGCCCCGCACTTTCCGCCGCACTGTTTCTCTCGACCGCTTCATTCGCCCAGCAGGCGGACGAACCGGTGCTGAAAGGCGCGGCTGCCTTCGGCGACTGGCGAGCGGACAAGCCGGGCACCCGCCGCCTGATCAGACCGGATGATCTGCCCAAGCCCAATGCCACCCGGTCGACCTCGAACAGCGCCGGCATCGCGGACATGCCGGCAGACGCGAAGCTGCAACTGCCGCCGGGTTTCTCGGCCGAGCTGGTTGCATCGGGCATCGACAATCCACGCGTCGTACGCGTCGCACCGAATGGCGACCTGTTCGTCGCCGACAGCAAAGCCAACCAGGTCCGCATCTATCGCCTCGCCGAAGGCAGTGCGAAGCCGGCGCAGGACGGCATCTTTGCCGGCAATCTCAACCGGCCCTATGGCATTGCCTTCTATCCGCCGGGCGCTGACCCGCAATGGGTCTATGTCGCCAACAGCGACAGCATCGTGCGCTTTGCCTACCGCAATGGCGACCTGAAGGCCTCCGGCGACCCGGAAACCATCGTCGGCAACATCCCCGCCAGTCATCACTGGACCCGCGATATCGCCTTCTCGCCGGACGGCAAGACGCTTTACCTTTCGGTCGGCTCGGGATCGAATGTCGCCGAGGACATGGGCCGGGAGCCGAAAGGCGGACTCGATGCCTGGGCGAAATCGCAGCCGCTGGGTGCAGCCTGGGGTTCTGAAGACGGCCGCGCCGACGTGCTGGCCTTCGATCCCGATGGCAAGAACGGCCGCATCTTTGCCGCCGGCTGCACAGTCATACCCGAGCAGTTGCGCAGGCCGGCGCGCTGTGGTGCGTCGTCAACGAACGCGATGCGCTTGGCGACAATGTGCCGCCCGAATACGCGACCGTGGTCAAGGAGGGTGCCTTCTATGGCTGGCCCTGGTACTATATCGGCAACAATGAGGATCCGCGCCACAAGGGTGAGCGCCCCGATCTTGCCGGCAAAACGACCGTTCCCGATGTGCTGATGCAGGCGCATTCGGCGCCGCTCACCATCGCCTTTTACGAGGGGAAGAGCTTTCCAGCTGAATACAAGGGCGATGCGTTCGTCGCTCTGCATGGTTCATGGAACCGCGGCAACAGGACCGGCTACAAGGTGGTGCGGTTGCTGTTCAAGGACGGCAAGCCGACCGGCGCGTATGAGGATTTCATCACCGGCTTCGTTGTTTCCAACGGTGAGGTCTGGGGCCGGCCGGTCGGCGTGGCGATTGCGAGCGACGGTGCGCTGATCGTCAGCGAGGACGGCAACGGCACCATCTGGCGTGTCACCCATGGCGACGGTCCGTCCTGATCTGCTCAGGTAACGCAGGCCCCCTCACCCGGATTGCCAACCGAATTGCGAAGAGCAATTCGGGACAATCCGACCTCTCCCCGAGGGGAGAGGAGTCAGCAGACGCTGGCGCCCGTCTCTTCTCCCCTCGGGGAGAAGGTGGCCGCGAAGCGGCCGGATGAGGGGGCTTCGTAAGGCGAGCCCTCGATATCTGGTGCAATAGAATCCGGCCCCAGGAAATTCAATCTTGGCCTGTCCCATGCAATAAAACGCTCTGATCCGAGACCAGTGCCATGACCCTTACCGGATTCCTCGCCTATAGTGCGGCCCTCGGCATCGCCGCCGCGATTCCTGGTCCCGGCATCACCGCGCTGGTCGCCCGTGCGCTCGGCTCAGGCTTCCGATCGTCGCTGGCGATGTCGTTTGGCCTGATGGTTGGCGACATCACCTATCTGACCGCCGTGGTGCTTGGCCTCGCCTTCGTCGCACAATCCTTCGGCATGGTTTTCCTGGCCATCAAATGGCTCGGCGTCGCCTATCTCGCCTTTCTCGGCTGGCGCTTCTGGAACAGCGGCATCACGCCCGAGACCGTCGAGGCCGGAAAAGGCAAGGGCGGCTTGCTGTCGAGCTTTGCCGCCGGCCTGACCGTTACCCTCGGCAATCCGAAGACGATGATCTTCTATCTCGCGATCACGCCGACCATCGTCGACCTGAAAACCATCACGCTGGCGGATTACGGCATCCTCGTCGCGCTGACCGTTGTCGTGCTGTTGGTGGTGCTGGTGCCGTATCTGGCGCTGGCGGCCAAGGCGCGCTGGTTTCTGAAATCGCCCCGCGCGCTCAAGGCGCTGAACCGCACGGCGGCCGGCTTCATGGTCGGTGCTGCTGCAGCGATTGCCGCTCGGCAATAGAGAGCTTTCGGCCAAAGCATTTCGCAAACAGGCCTTTGCGAGAAATGCTTTTCCGGGACGGCACGGTTTTAGAGACAGGTCCCACTCGGATATTTTCAGCCGACAGTCTATCTTGCGCGACCGAAGGCCCTATCTTGCCGGCTGCAATTCCACTGCCTGAAATCCTTACTCGCCTGAAGTTCTGGGAGCGAAACAAATGAACAAGTCCGCCACATCAGCCCGCGTGCCCGGCCGCGGCCGCGTCTACAATTCCATCACCGATACGATCGGCGACACGCCCCTGGTGCGGCTCGACAAGTTCGCCAGGGAAAAGGGCATCGTCGCCAATCTCATCGCCAAGCTCGAATTCTTCAATCCGATCGCCTCGGTCAAGGACCGCATTGGCGTGGCGATGATCGAGGCGCTTGAGGCATCAGGCAAGATTTCTCCCGGCAAGACAACGCTGATCGAACCGACGTCGGGCAACACCGGCATCGCGCTTGCCTTCGCCGCCGCGGCCAAGGGCTACAAGCTGATCCTGACGATGCCCGAAACAATGTCGGTCGAGCGCCGGAAAATGCTGGCGCTGCTCGGCGCCGAGCTGGTGCTGACCGAGGGTCCGAAAGGCATGAAAGGCGCCATCGCCAAGGCCGACGAACTGGCAGCGACGATCCCCAATGCGATCATCCCGCAGCAGTTCGAGAACCCGGCCAATCCGGAAATCCACCGCACGACGACGGCCGAGGAAATCTGGAACGATACGCATGGCGAGGTCGATATCTTCGTCGCCGGCATCGGCACCGGCGGCACCATCACCGGCGTCGGCCAGGTGCTGAAGAAGCGCAAGCCCTCCGTGCATGTCGTCGCTGTCGAGCCCGACTCCTCGCCGGTTCTGTCGGGCGGCCAGCCCGGCCCGCACAAGATCCAGGGCATCGGCGCCGGTTTTGCGCCCAAGATCCTCGACACGACGATCTATGACGAGATCGTCAAGGTGTCGAACGAGGATTCGGTGGCCAATGCCCGCCTCGTCGCCCGCCTCGAAGGCGTGCCGGTCGGCATCTCTTCGGGCGCCGCCCTGCAGGCGGCCATCGTCGTCGGCTCGCGGCCGGAGAACAAGGGCAAAAATCTTGTGGTGGTCATCCCGTCCTTCGCCGAGCGCTATCTGTCGACAATCCTGTTCGAGGGGCTGGGATCGTAGTCCGACGCTCCTTCGCGTCCAAGCTGGCCCGCTGAAAACACG
>NZ_RZQA01000739.1:0-3309 GCF_004022915.1 Mesorhizobium sp. M7A.F.Ca.US.006.04.2.1 | reverse complement strand
CCGTCCCGCACGGTGCTGTCGCCACCTACGTCCACAACGCAGTTGCCGATGGTCTTGGCAAGCTCGGCGTTCTGGTCGCGATCGAGACCACGGGCAATGAGCATGCCGCCAATGCCTTTGGCCGCCAGGTTGCCATGCATGTCGCCGCCACCAACCCGCTGGCGCTGACGGCCGAGCAGATCGATCCGGCTGCGGTCGAGCGCGAGAAGGCGATCTTCGCCGATCAGGCGCGCCAGTCCGGCAAGCCGGAAGCGATCATCGAAAAGATGGTCGAAGGCCGCCTACGCAAGTTCTATGAGGAAGTCGTGCTCCTGAAGCAGGCCTTCGTGCTCAATCCCGACATCACTGTCGAGCAGGCACTGAAGGATGCCGAGAAGGAAATCGGCGCTCCGGCCAAGATCTCCGCCTATCTGCGCTTTGCGCTCGGCGAAGGCATTGAAAAGGAAGAGACCGATTTCGCGGCGGAAGTCGCGGCTGCGGTGAAGAAATAATCCTTACAAATAGCCCCTGAAGGGGCTTCTCAGCTCAGGCAACTCGGCCGGGTGTCCGCAAGGATGCCCGGCCGATTTCTTGTGCGGTGTCGATAAAGGCCCTGAGCTTCGGCGCCATTGACGCCCGGCGCGGGAAATAGAGGAATAGCCCCGGTTCCTCGATCGCCGTCTGCGGCAGCATCTGGACCAGGCGGCCCGCGGCAAGATCGGCGCGCGCCAGCGGCTCGAAGACATAGGCAAGCCCGACGCCTGCAAGCGCAAGATCGATTGCTGCGAGCGAATCCGTCACGACAACGCTGCCCCGCGTCTCCATGGCGATGTCCTTGCCATCCTCGATCAGATCCCAGCGATAGAGCGCACCAGAGCGGACGAGCCGGTAGCCAATACAATTGTGGTTCGCCAAATCGGCAACGCTGCTGGGACGGCCGTGCCGTCCGATATAAACGGGCGAGGCCACGATGACGACGGAGAACGGCGGCGTCAGCCGGACCGCGACCATGTCCTGGGCGATCATCTCGCCAAGCCGGATGCCGGCATCGAAGCCTTCGCCGACGATGTCAACCAGACCCTGGTCAGCGAAGACCTCCACCGTAACCTCCGGATAGCGTTCGGCCATCGCGGCGACCACCGGCGTCACCGCCAATGGTATGGCGATGTTGGAGGCGTTGATCCTGAGCAGGCCAGACGGCCTGCCTTTGACGCTGCGGATACGGTCCATCCGCTCGGCAATATCCTGGAGGGCCGGAGCCGCCGTTTCCACCAGCGCCTTGCCGGCCTCGGTGAGCGAAACGCTGCGCGTCGTCCGTGCGAACAAAGGCTGGCCGATCCGCTCTTCGACAATGCGCACCGCATGGCTGACTGCCGAAGGGCTCATGCCGAGTTCGGCGGCGGCAAGCGCGAAGCCGCCGCGTCGGGCCACGGCGACGATCACAGGCAAGTGGGTGAGCAGGTCCCGGTACATTCATGCATGATATCGCATGGTCCATGCGAACAATGCAATCTTGTCGATGTCGGCCGAGCGGTCCACATTGCCGGCCGCACGTCGACGATGGGCTGATGGCATCGAGGAGAAAGAACATGAATGCGTTGAAGCGCGTAACTTTCGCGGCAGGCATGGCGTTGGCGCCGATGGACGCCGGCGAGGCGGAGCCATCAGACTGGCGGGCGCTCGCAGACGAACGCGCGGTCATTCGCATCGCCGATGCCATCGACCGGGCCGTCGACGCCCAGAACTGGAAGCTTGCACGCAGCTATTTCGCGGATCGGGCCACTGCCGATTTCAGCAGCCTTTCCGGACAGCCGGCGGCCAACATCGCTTCCGACGACCTGATTGGCGCCTGGGCGGCCAACCTCAAGGGCAGCAAGACAAGCCTGCATCTGCGCACCAATCACCAGGTCGTTCTCGAAGGGGACACGGCGACTGTCCTGTCGAACGGCTATGCCTGGAACCGGATGGAAGGCAATGGCGACCCGCTTTGGGAGGTCTGGGGCACCTATGAGCATCACCTGACGCGTTTTGCGGATGGCTGGAAGGTCGATGGCTTTGCGTTCCGCATGACACACGAGCGCGGCAATCCCTGGGTCAAGACCACTCCGGGCCAGTGACGCTCGGGCATCTATCACCAAGCATTGGAAGACGATTATGACCATGACCTACTACACTCTTGGCAACAGCGGCCTCAGGGTCAGCCGGCTGGCGCTGGGCACGATGACTTTCGGCACGGAATGGGGCTGGGGAGCCGACAGGGATACGGCGCGGGCGATGTTCGACGCCTATGTCGAGGCGGGCGGCAATTTCTTCGACACGGCGGATCTCTACACAGACGGCACGGCCGAAGCCTGGCTTGGCGAATTCATCGCCGAGCGCGGCTTGCGCGACATGGCGGTGATCGCCAGCAAGTTCACCATGAACATGCAGCCCGGAAATCCGAATGCCGGCGGCAATGGCCGCAAGAACATCATGCGGGCCGTAGATGTTTCGCTGAAACGGTTGGGGACCGACTATATCGATCTCTATCTCATGCATGTCTGGGACAGGCTGACCCCGGCCGAGGAGGTCATGCGCACGCTGGACGACCTGGTTCGGATGGGCAAGGTGCGCCATGTCGGCCTTTCGGATGTGCCCGCCTGGTATGCGGGCCGCGCACAGGCGATCGCCGAATTGCGCGGATATGAGCCGGTTTCGGCGCTACAGCTCGAATATTCATTGGCCGAACGCGCGATCGAGAATGAGTTCGTGCCATTCGGCACGCGCCATGGCGCCGGCATCATGGTGTGGAGCCCGCTGGCCAGCGGGCTGCTGAGCGGCAAGTATCGGCCGGCTCAGGCCGGAACCGCGGGCCGGCTCGACGGATTTCGCAACTCGACGCATCCGGGGTTCCAAAAGTTCACGCAACGCAACTGGGCTATCGTGGCCGAACTCGAGAAGGTCGCATCCGAGATCGGCCGCAGCATGCCTCAGGTCGCGCTCAACTGGGTAGCGACGCAGCCGGGGATCGCGACCGTCATTCTCGGTGCGACGACGCTCAGCCAAATGCAGGACAATCTTGGCGCGCTGGATTTCGAGATTCCGAAAGCGCATCGCGACCGGCTGGAGAGGGTCAGCAGAACTCCAGCGCCGTTTCCCTATTCCTATTTCGGCGCGCAGATACAGGCGCGCGTCACCGGCGGCGCGACAACCGGCGACAAGCCCTCCAACTACGTGTCACCGGTGCTTATCGAAGGAGAGTCGGCCAGCGTGTCCACCAATTGATTGATGGGACAGGAAACCGGCGAATTTGCCGTTTGGGCGCCGCGTGACATCGCGGCGCCCTTCGTG
>NZ_RZQA01000738.1:0-3309 GCF_004022915.1 Mesorhizobium sp. M7A.F.Ca.US.006.04.2.1 | reverse complement strand
ACCTCGGCCCGTCGTCCCGGGTCATGTGCTGTTCGCCGAGGAAGCGGACCCACCAGACGGAGCTCGACTTGCCTGATACCTCATAGCCGATCTTGCGAAGCGCATCACGCGCCCTGAAAAATCCGAGCGGCGAAACCAGGATGTCGACATCGCCCGAGGGCTTCATAAAATGGTCGTCGTAGAGAAGTTGCTGCTGGAACGGACCCTTCAGAAAAACGAAATCGATCTCGCTGGCGCGCAGCACGTCCTGGATCGCCATCGAATCCATGATGCAGGACGCGTTCATCGAAACCGTTTTCCTGCGGTAGGTGTCGAGCCATTGGAAAAGCTTAGTTGGCCTCTGAAGCGCGGGTGCGCGCGAAAGCGCCTTGAGGACAAAGACGGCGACCTTGTTCAGCCTGGCAATCTCGGCAATTTTTTCACCGTCTAGATGGCGCATCGAAACGTCGCCCGCGCCCGGGCCGGCGAAAAACAATCGCAGGCAAGCCTGCACATAGGCCACCTCGCCGGCACAGCCGGCGGCGCGCAATCGTTCGTATGAGCCATCCGGCAAGGCCATTTAGCGCACAGTCTCCCAAGAAAGCGTTTCGCGCCGACACTTATGCTGCAAGTGCGAAGCAAGCATCACCAAAAACCTCGATGCCGTAAAGCCTTTCCTTCTGCAGTGCGAATTTTTGCCACCAAAGCGTCTATCGAGGTGGCATCGGAAAGCAGTGAAAACCGCGGTTGAAATGTCTCTTGCCACGTCGGCTTAGGCAATCTCCGGACGATTTCTCAAATGGAAATTCTTTTCATTAGAGAGGCCTAAATATAGGCACAACGCAAACGGCTTATGCAAGCAAAATCAAATGCTTAAAGAATCAGCACAGGCGCGATCGTCGTGCACAAGGAATCGGCTAAAAAATGACAAGTTTTAGGCATGCCGCTCATGTGACGACGCCAGCAACCGTAATTGATTAACAGAAAGTAAAACAGTCTTGACTCATAAATGCTGCCGTGCAGCTATTGCATTGCAGCATAAAAGTGCTGACGGCACTCGACAGGCCGTTTCCAGTCCTAAATCGGAGAGTAAAATGGAACAGAATGTTGAAAAGCATGAATATGAAACGCCAAGCCTGACGGTCCATGGTTCGATTGAGACCATCACCCAGGGCGGCGGCGGCAGCACGGCGATCGACGCATCGTTCCCCGCGCATACGCCGATTGGCGACCTGACGTTCTCCTGAGACTTACAGCCGATTCCAGAGTGACATGTTGGGACTCTGGATTCAAAAGCAGACGTAAGAGGGGTCGGGGGGCCAGCCTCCCGATTTCTCCTGCGCCACCTGGAGATGTCGCAGCGTTTTGTCAGCGAGGTTTGGGGATGAACGGGGAGCTATCCGACCGTGATCTGGGCGACCACGATAGCGTGTGCGCGACCAAGGATGCCGTGGCTTGCGAGTTCGGAGATGGCTTGGCGCTGCTCAATCTCAAATCCAATGTCTACTACAGCCTGAATGGCGTCGGCGCCTTCATCTGGGATTTGATCCAGGAACCCCGGTCGATCGGCGACATCCGCAGCGCCGTGCTTGCGCGCTACAATGTCGACCCGGCGCGCTGCCAGGCCGATGTCGACGCATTGCTGAAGGGCCTGGCCGATAATGGGCTTGCGAGACGGCATCATGAGGCACTTGTCTAAGCCGGTCCAGCACAAGTCCCTGGTTTCACGGGCCCTGGTTTCGCGGGCCTTGTCTTCGCGGGCCTTGTCTTCGCGGGCCACGGCTTTACGGCAGGAACCGGCGAGAGAAACAAACGTCAAGCAGACGAAGCGCGGGGGGAGCCGGCGCGGGCTGGTCAGGATTTTCTCCCTGAGTGGCTCGGAAATGATCTTCCTTGGCTATTGCCTGCTGGTGGTGGCGACAGTTCGGCTGGGGCTGACGCTGTTGTCCTACAATCGTGTACGCAGCCTGGTGACGCGCCTCGACGCGCGGCAGTGCGCCTCAATGGGCGAACTGCGGCGTGTCGCCTGGGGCGTTGCCGCCGCGGCCCGTTTCGTCCCTTACGCCACGTGCCTGACCCAGGCGCTCTCCGGCCAGTATATTCTCGCCCGCCAAGGCAATGAATCGACGATACGCATCGGCATCGAACGTGGCACAGGCGAGCAGTTGAAAGCACATGCCTGGCTGGTCAGCGACAACCATATCGTGCTTGGCGGATCGATCGACGGCTTCGCCCATCTCGTCGACCACGGCAGCCGATGAGCGGCGTCGCCGGAATCCTGTTGCGCGGAGCAAACGCACCGGCGGTCGCGGCGGCCGACATTCAGCAAATGCTGGCGCGCATGCGCCATCGTGGTCCTGACGGCAGTTCTTGGTGGCTGGACACCAGCATCGCCCTTGGCCACGCCTGGCTCAACACATCGGATGAAGTCGGTCCGGGCCCTTTGACGATGGCTGGGGGCCGGCTCGCCATCACCGCCGATTGCCGGCTGGACAACCGTGACGAGTTGCTGGCCAGGCTCGGTATCCGCGACCAGTCGGTAGCCGACGCGATCGTGCTGATGCGGGCCTATCTGCGCTGGGGCGAAGCCTGCCCGGAGCATCTGCAAGGCGATTTCGCCTTCGCCATCTGGGATGACGAGCGGCAATCGCTGTTTTGCGCGCGCGATCATTTTGGCGTCAAGCCGTTCTACTACCACGCGGCGGACCGGCGTTTTGCCTTTGCGTCGGAGATCGGTCCGATCCTGGGCGTCGAGGGTATCCGCGCACGTGTCAGCGAGCGCCAGATCTCCGGCTTCCTGGCCGGGCTTCCCGACGACCCGCAGTCGACCCCCTACAGCGATATATTCAGCCTGCCGGCCCGCCACAGCCTAACCGTCACCGCGCAACAAGTGATGCTGCGCCGATACTGGCAGATCGAGCCGTCGGCGCGGCCCTTGCGGTCGGATGCATCGGAGGAATTCGCCCATCTGTTCTCGCAATCGGTGCGCAACCGCATGCGAGGGACCTCGGCGGTCGGGGCAATGCTGAGCGGCGGCCTCGATTCCTCGTCTATCGCCTGTGTCGCCGGCCTGCAGAATGCCGCCGCGCGCAAGCCGAAGCTGCCAACCTTCTCGCTGATTTTCGAGAAGGGCTCGCCGATGGACGAGCGGCCCTTCATCGATGCCGTTCTCGACCAGCAGAAGGTCGACGCGACGCTGATCCCGGTTGGCAACTATGCCCCATTCGCCGAATTCGAGCGCGTGCTGGAAGAACAGGAAGGAACGTTCCTGGCGCCGGCAGTCCGGTAGATGCCGCGGGTGAGCGTCAGGCCCGGCGCCAAGGGCATCAA
>NZ_RZQA01000737.1:0-3311 GCF_004022915.1 Mesorhizobium sp. M7A.F.Ca.US.006.04.2.1 | reverse complement strand
GATTGTCGGTGGCAGCGGCCTGCATGACATTTCCGTGCAGGCAAAGCGCATCGAAGCCGCGGCGGCGGCCGTCAAGGCTTCCGGCATACCGGCATTCATCAACACTCGAACCGACATCTTCCTCAAGGCGAAACCGGATGCGCATGATGACGTTCTGCTCGACCAGGCCATCGAGCGCGCACAGGCCTTCGAAAAAGCCGGCGCGCACGGCTTCTTTGCGCCGGGCCTTGGCGACGAAGGCCTGATCGAGACGCTCTGCAAGGCAATTGCGTTGCCGGTCAACATCATTGCGCTGGCGCATGTGCCGCCGCGCCAGCGGCTGGCGGAACTGGGTGTCGCCCGCATCAGTCACGGCCCGATGCCTTACCGGCAGATGTCCGAATGGCTGGAGGCGAAAGCGCGACTGGCTATTTCGGGCTAAGTCAGTCCTCCAGCGTTCCCGACCGGGCATCAGTGCTCTTCCTGTCGCCAACCAGCTTCAGAAGATCTTCGCCGGCGCGGATGATGCGGCGCGAGCGGCGGGTCAGCATGATGCCGTCCTGCGGTGCGAACACTTCGGTGCGGCCATCGGCTTCACCCGGTGCATGGACGATGGTGGCGAGGCGCGCGCCCTTGGCGACGCGGTCGCCGGGCTTCACGTCATAGAGCACGGCACCGGCCCGTGGCGCCGGCATCATGTCGATGTTTTCCAATGGCGCCACGAAGCCGGTGAAAGGACCCGGCGCGGGCAGGGCGCTGTCGGCGATCACGCCGCGCGCCACCAGCAGCCGGTAGAGGCCGTCGGCGTCGGCGGCGGCCAAGGCACCGTCGACATCGAGGATGCCGCGATATTCGACGGTGGTGGCGACGCGACGGTCGAGCTTGGCCACATCGGCGGGGACGTTCTGATAGGGCATGATCGAGGCGCCCTCGAAGGTGCCGTCAGTGTCTTCGCTCCACAGCACGACCGCGTCGACGCCCATGGCCGCGGCGCAATCGGCCATACCAGGCCACAGGCTGGTGTGGACGTAGAGATAGGCGAGGCCCTCGTCATCGCAGTGCAGGTCGAGCATGATGTCGTGGCCGAGCGACAGCTGCACCAGCCGCGTCTTCAGCCGCTGGTCGACGCTGCCAAGGGTGGTGTCGGGCAAGAGCGCTGTGTCGGGCGCCGCGAGCAGCGGAAAGCCGCGGTTGAACTTGGTGCGCGTGCCGAGATGAAAGCGGCCCTGATGCTCGCCGAAATGATATTGCGCCCGGCCGATCGGGTTGGCCCAGGGCACGATGGTGAGGTTGCCCTTGATGCGGCCTTCGGCCTCCGCCCTGGCAAGCATCGGCATCAGCGCGTCGATGGCGACGACACCCGGCAATTCGCCGGCATGGAGTGCCGCCTGCAGATAGGCCGAAGGAGCAGCCTTGTCGGAACCAGTGAAGCGGAACAGCGGGAATTCGTAGGAAACCCCTTCGCTTTCCCCGGCGATGCGTTCGATCGATTTCTGCATGACTTCCTCCATCAGGAGCGAGAGACATGCGATTTGAAGGCGCCGATGTCGATTGGTCCAGCCTGCCGCGCTATGGGCGCAAGAGACTATTCAGCCGGAAGCGGGATGACCGGCGCGCGCCGGTCCAGCGCCTGCGACAGCACAGCGACGGTGACCGCCAAAAGAGCGAGTGCTGCGCCGACCAGCGGCAAATTGGCATAGGAAACACCGGCGGACAGGGCCACGCCGCCTATCCAGGCGCCGCTGGCATTGCCGATATTGAAGGCGCCCTGGTTCAGCGTGGCGGCAAGGTTCGGTCCCTCGGAGGCCGCCTCGACGACCCGGATCTGCAACGGCGGCACGACGACGAAGATGAGCAGGCCCCACAGGAAGACGATGCCGATGGCAACGCTGGCGATTGCGCCGAACTGCCTGAATCCAACGAAAAGCAGGGCCATCAGCAGCAGGGTGCCGATCACTGTCGGCATCAGTTTCCAGTCGGCCAGTCTGCCGCCGATGATGTTGCCGATGGTCATGCCCGCGCCGAACAGCAGCAGAACCCACGTGACTGCCGAGGTCGACAAGCCCGATACCTCGGTGAGGTAGGGTTTGATGTAGGTGAAGACGGTGAACAGGCTTGCGGAGGTCAGCGCCGCGATCAGCATGGCCAGCCAGACCTGCAGCTTGCCCAGCACGCGCAGCTCGCCGCGCAGGCCGCCACCGCTTGGCTCGGCGACATCGGACGGCACCAACCAGGCGATCGCTGCCACCGAGATCAGGCCGATACCGACCACGGCAACGAAGGTGGAGCGCCAGCCGAACGCTTCGCCAAGTGCGGTTCCGGCGGGAACACCCAGGATGTTGGACAGCGTCAGCCCGGCGAACATCAGCGCGATAGCGCTGGCGCGCTTGTTGCGCGGCACCAGGCTGGCGGCAACGACCGAGCCGATGCCGAAGAAGGCGCCGTGGCCGAAAGCGGTGAAGACGCGCGCGGCCATCAGCGTCCAGTAGTTGGGCGAGATGGCGCAAAACAGATTGCCGACGACGAACAGCACGGCCAGCCCGACCAGCACCGGCTTGCGCGGCAAATGCGCAGTGGCCATGGCGACGATCGGGGCGCCGAAGACGACGCCCAGCGCATATCCGGTAACCAGCAGGCCCGCCGCGGGGATCGACACGCCGAGGTCGGCGGCGACCTCAGGCAGCAAGCCCATGATGACGAATTCGGTGGTGCCGATGCAGAAGGACGCAATGGCAAGCGCAAGGATCGGCAAGGGCATGGTGCGTCCAGACTGAATCGGTTCAATTCCAGACTGCGCGAAGCACGCCACCGTGCGCAAGCTGCATTGCTGCATTGCAGCGATGCAGAAAAGGAAGAGCTTTAAAATGGGTCTTCAACGGGCTGTCACGCCAGCGGCTTCAGCTCCTGGGCAATGGTGGGCAGCAACTCCGAAACATTGGGATGGATGTGCACGGCACGCGCCAGCGTGTCGACGGGCGCCTTGGCGTACATCAGGTCGAGCACACAATGGATAGCCTCGTCGCCGCCGGGGCCGAGCACCGAGCAGCCGAGGATCTCCCTGGTGTCGGCATCGACCAGGATTTTCATGAAACCCTGCGTCTCGCCCTTTTCGATAGCGCGGCCGACGCGGGTCATCGGCCGCTGGCCGACCAGCGCGCGACGGCCGGATTTCTTCACTGCGGCCTCGGTCATGCCGCAGCGGCCAAGCGGCGGGTCGATGTAGAGCGCATAGGCTTCGATCCGGTCGCTGACCCTCCGCGGATCGTTGTCGAGCAAATTGGCGGCGACGATCTCGTAGTCGTTGTAGGAGGTGTGGGTGAAGGCGCCCCTGC
>NZ_RZQA01000736.1:0-3315 GCF_004022915.1 Mesorhizobium sp. M7A.F.Ca.US.006.04.2.1 | reverse complement strand
GCCATCCGACGAACCCGGCGCTTCCGCCGAGCCGCGCGACGGCACTTGCCGCCGTCGCGACGTTTCCCCCGAAAGCCCGGGCACTTTGCAAAACCTTCCCCTTGCCCGCCGACAACGGCTGATCGACATAGACGATGTCGTCGATCGCAATAGCTCCGAAGCCGAGGATTGAAGGGACGGCGGGCATCGTTCAGGCACCCGCCTTCGCCAAGGCGTCTTGCGCCGAAAGGCCGTCATGGATGACGCCCCGAAAGGCGATCGCTGCCTTTTCCGGATCGCCGTGCCCCCAGAGATTGCGGCCCACCACGGCACCGCGCGCGCCGGCACGGATGGCGTCCGCCGTCTGCTGAAGGGCGCCGAGCAGCGTGTCGGTCTTCGGACCTCCGGCGATCACAACCGGCACCGGGCAGGTCCGAACGGTCTCTCGAAACGACTCGAAATCGCCCGTGTAACCGATCTTGATCACATCGACGCCGGACTCGTAGCCGATGCGTGCCGCATAGGCGATCTCGTCGGGGGTGAAGACGATTTTTGCCCCGTCGGTGAAATCGCGAGGGTAGATATGCGCCACCACCGGCATGCCGTAACGAGCCGCCGCGTTCACCGAATCGGTCAGCCAGCGTATGTATTTTCCCTCGGTCGCGCCACGCACCGGAATGGCCACGGCCAACGCATCGGCGCCGGCGCGCACCGCATCCTCGGGCGTTGCAATCAGTTCACTGATGCGATCGTCTGGGGTGAAGCAGCCGGCCTGGATCACCAGGGAAGCCTTGCCCGCATATTGCGGCCACAGATGGCGCGCGGTGCCAGGCTGGATGCTGACGTAGTCGGGTTTGCCTACCATGACGCGTGCAAGCGCACCCGGCAGGTCGGCAAGACCTCCTTTGCGCACGTCGCCATAGCCGACAAAGTGGTCGACCGCGCCGCCAAAAAGATTCCCCGATGGATGTGAGAAGAGGCGCGCCAGGCGCACCTTGGTTCCGAGGCTCATGAGTCCAAAACTCTCCAATTGATTGATTTCAAAATCCTGGACCCAGTGTTTGCGAAAGAAATAACAAATGCAATCTTTCGAAAGCTTTCGAATTCCCCTATTTTCGGTAGAGTGAACCGAGGCCAGGGCGATCGCTTGGCGCATGGAGGCAAGGACAGGCCAATGTTGTCAGAGCAGAGACGCCAATCGATCCTGGGTGAAGTGCAACGCAGCGGACAGGTTCGCATCAAGGACCTGTCAGATGATTTTGGCGTGTCGGAAGTCACGGTGCGCTCCGACCTCGAGATACTGGATCGCAAGGGACTGCTGACCAAGACCCGCGGAGGCGCGGTGACCCGGACCACGGATTCGACCACGGCCGCGTTCGCCCGGCGGATGCAAACAAACCTCGATGCAAAGAAACGCATCGCCCGGGCAGCGATAGACCTGTTCGAGGACAACCAATCAGTCATCTTCGATGGCGGCTCGACATTGATGCAGGTTGCCATGCTGTTACCGCCGCTCAGCAATGTCGTGGTCGCGGCCACGGCGATGAATATCGTGCAGCATCTGATGCATCGGCCCGGGCTCGACGTTCACATGATCGGCGGCCGGGTCTACCCGGACACGGTAAGCACGCTGATCACCGATGCCGACACGGCTCTCGGCGGCTTGGTAGCGCATCAGGTCTTTGTTGGAGCGCATGCGATTGACTCGTCACTGGATGTGGTCGACGTGAACGAAGACATGGCGCGAACCAAGCGAAACCTCGTGCGCATGGCCCGGCGCGTTGTCCTCCTTGCGGATTCGAGCAAATGGGGCGTCAGCGGAACCTCCAAGGCCTTTTCGCTGTCGAGCGTCGATGTCGTGATCACCGACGATGGCCTGTCCGGCCCAATACGCAGCCAGCTTGATAGGACAGGGGCCAAGGTGATCTATGCCTGACCCCGTCGAGGTCCCTGGCCGCGGCGGAAATATCCGATGCGCGCATGACCCACGGCATCCGCATCGGCGGTCGGCCGTTTTTTCATGTCGGTCATTTTCTCCTCCCAGGACTGGCAGCCTCCCGATATCGCGCCAGCATTTTCGCATGTTGTATAAAAATTTTACGCGCGTCAATATTTAAAATGTTGTATAGCCCTTTGCGAAGGCGATCCGTTACTTCTGGGCGGATTCGGCAGACGGTGACCGCGTTGGGAGGTACGATCGAAAATGCACGGGATATCAACGACGAAACTCGGGATCGGCGTCATCGGATGCGGCAATATCTCGATGACCTATCTGCGCAATGCCGCTCTCTTCGGCGGCATCGAGTTGCGCGCCTGCGCCGATATCTCGGCCGACATGACGGCGCTGCGGGCGAAGGAATATGGCATACGGGCACTCGGCGTCGATGCACTGCTGGCCGATCCCGAGATCGATCTCGTCCTCAACCTGACCATTCCGGCGGCGCATTTCGACATTTCGTTTGCCGCCCTTTCGGCCGGCAAGCACGTCTTCACCGAAAAGCCGCTCGCCACCTCGGCGGCCGATGGACGGCGCCTGGTCGACGAGGCGCGGTCGCGCGGGCTGCTGCTCGGCTCGGCGCCCGACACCTTCCTTGGTGCAGCCGGACGCCGCGCCCGCCGGCTGATGGATGACGGCGCCATCGGCCGCCCGGTCACCGGCACCGCCTTCATGATGGGCCGCGGCATGGAGCACTGGCACCCCAACCCGCAGTTCTACTACCAGCCAGGCGGTGGCCCGGTGTTCGACATGGGCCCCTACTATCTGACCATGCTGGTCAATCTGCTCGGCCCGGTCGAACGCGTCATGGCGATGGCGACGCGCGGCCAGGAGGAGCGGCTGATCACTGCCGAAGGGCCATTCAAGAACACCACATTCAAGGTCGGCACGCCGACCAATGTGCTGTCGCTGCTGGAGTTCCGCTCCGGCGCAACCGTCACCTTCGGCGCCTCGTGGGATGTCTTTCGCCACTCCAACCATCCGATCGAACTGCACGGCACGGAAGGCTCGCTGCGCCTGCCCGACCCCGACACGTTCGGCGGCACCGTGTCGCTGTCGAAACGCGGCACCGACTGGAGGGATTTCGCCAGCGAAGGCGAACTCTATGGCGCCCGCAACTGGCCTTATGCGGCGCCCGATCGCGCCAATTACCGCATGCTCGGCGTCGCCGATCTGGTGCGCTCGCTTCAGACCGGCAACACGCCACGCGCCTCCGGCAATCTGGCGCTGCATGTACTGGAGATCATGGAGGCTATCCTGCGCTCCGGTGAAACACAGGGCTCGGTCAGCAGGGCCGGCTGGACGACATCGCCCGCGATGGCGTCCAGCCGGCCCTGCTG
>NZ_RZQA01000735.1:0-3317 GCF_004022915.1 Mesorhizobium sp. M7A.F.Ca.US.006.04.2.1 | reverse complement strand
GCGAACCGCCATTCTGCAGCGCCCTGCGCACACCGTCGGCGGTCGCTTCGGCCGCAGCGCGGTTGGCGCGCACTTTCGACAGTTCGCTCGACAGTTCCGAAAGCTGCTGGGTGGCCAGCACCGAATTGTTGCCACCCATCAGAAGATCGGACTGGGCGCGATAGGCGGCGACCTTCGCCTCCGCATCCTTGACCTGCCGCTGCAGGTCGGCGATCTCGGGCGCCAGGAAGTCTGCCGCGGCGCTGTTCGATTCGAGCTTGGCCGCCCCTTGCCCCGCTATATAGGCGGCAGCGATGGCGTCCGGTATGGCGGCCGCGAGCTTGGGATCTTCCGATGAGAACTCGATGGCAATGATGCGGGTCTTCTCGACGCCGTAGACGTTGAGCTTCTCGTGCATTTTCTTGAGCACGCGCTCTTCCGTCGGAATTTCCATCGGGTCGCTTTTCAGCCCGACCAGGACCAGAGCGCGGCTCAGCGCCGACATGTCGAGCGCTTCATTGAACTCGGGCAGTTTTTCCAGCCCAAGCTTTTGCGAGACCTGCTTGAGGATTTCGTTGGAGGAAATGATCTGGACCTGGGTGGCGACGCCCTGCTCGTCGAGAATAGGCTTGTCGGTGTCGTTGTTATTGCTGGCCGGCCGCGTGTAGATGGATTCGCGCGGCGCGATCTCCACCTGCGTCTCGGCCTTGTAGTGCCGGGTTGCCAGCGAGGCGAAAGCAAAGGCCAGCCCGGTCGCCAACAGGACGACGAGGCCTATACGCAGCCAATTCCTCGCCAGGCTGGCGAAGAGCTGCCTGAGATCGACATCGACATCTGCGGCCGCGGACTGAACGGACATGCATCCCTACTCCGATACTGGGTCAGCACGCACCGTAAACAACTATGGTAACTCAGCCGTTAAGATCGCGGTAAGTTTTCGTTAGGGTTTACTGGCGGGCGACAAACAAAACCGCCAGAAATCGCAAAAACTCTTGCCGATGCGCCACGTGTCGGCCGCTCCCTTTACCGGCCATTAACCCTAACAGGATGATAACGGGCCTCGATCCCTGATGTTTGCTGCGACGCCGCAGCGGCCCAGTCGAAGGTACTTGTCCGGTCATGAAAAGCACTGCTTCCCTGTTTCGCGCGCTGCTTGCCGTATCGATGCTGGCTGGCTGTTCCAGCTACCGGCCGACGCCGGCCGCCTTCCATGAGGTGCTCGATCAGCCCTATCGTCTTGGCGCCGGCGATCGCGTCCGCGTCACCGTGTTCGAGCAGGACGGGCTGACCAACACCTACAGCGTCGATCAATCCGGCTATCTCTCCTTCCCGCTTGTCGGCGCCATACCGGCGCGCGGCCACACCGCGCAGCAGATGGAAAAGGAGATCGCCGACAAATTGCGGCAAGGCTATCTGCGCGATCCCGACGTTTCGGTCGAGATCGACCGCTACCGGCCGATCTTCGTCATGGGCGAAGTGGGTGCCGCCGGCCAATACTCTTACGTCCCCGGCCTGACGGTGCAGAAGGCAATCGCCATTGCCGGCGGCTTCACGCCGCGCGCCAACCAGGAAAGCGTCGACATCACCCGCGACATCAACGGCAAGGTGATGACCGGCCGCGTGGTCACCTCCGACCCGCTGCTGCCGGGCGATACGGTCTACGTCCGCGAACGCCTGTTCTGACAGATACCAAGTGGCGGACAGGCTCAGGATCGTCCATTGCTTTCGCTCACCCGTCGGAGGAATTTTCCGGCATGTGCGCGACCTGACCGAGGCGCAGGTCGCCGCCGGGCATTCCGTCGGCATCGTCTGCGATTCGACGACGGGCGGCGCGTTCGAGGAACATCTGTTCGAGCAGATGAAGAACATGCTGGCGCTCGGCATTCATCGCACGCCGATGCAGCGCCACGTCGGTCCCGGCGACCTTGCCTCGGCCTGGCGCACGTACAGGATCATCAAGGAATTGCGGCCGGACGTACTGCACGGGCACGGCGCCAAGGGTGGCGCCTATGCCCGTCTGTTCGGCTCGTTGTTGCGGGTATCAAGGTCTCGCGTAGCCCGCCTTTATTCGCCGCATGGCGGCTCCCTCCACTATGACGAGAACACGACCACCGGAAAGCTGTTCTTCGCGCTCGAGCGCTTCATGGCTCGCTTCACCGACTATCTGCTGTTTGTCTCGGACTATGAGCGGCGGACCTATCGCCACAAGGTCGGCGAGCCGCCCATTCCCAACACCCTCGTCTATAACGGCCTGCGCGCCACTGAATTCGAGCCGGTGATCACCGCGCCGGACGCAGCCGACCTGCTTTATATCGGCATGATGCGCGACCTGAAGGGGCCGGACATCTTCATCGACGCATTGGCGCTCGCCGGCCCACGGTTCGGCCGCGCGCTGACCGCGGTGATGGTCGGCGACGGCGACGACCTACCGCGTTACCACGGGCAAGTGAAACGCCTCGGGCTCGAGCGCCATGTCCGCTTCCTACCGCCGATGCCGGCCAGGGAGGCCTTTGCCCTTGCCGCGCTTATCATCGTTCCTTCGCGCGCCGAAGCCATGCCCTATATCGTCCTGGAAACGCTTGCCGCGGGAAAGCCGATGATCGCAACAGCGGTCGGCGGCATTCCGGAGATATTCGACACCGGTTCCCCTGCCCTGATCCGACCTGACCCGATCGAGCTCGCCGAAAGGATGAGCCAGGCGCTGGCCGACCCGGCCGCCTATCGCGACCTGATGCCGGATGAGGCCGACCTCAAGGCACGCTTCGGCGCCGATGTGATGGCCGCCGACATCGAGAACGCCTATTTCGCCGCGCTCGACAGGTAGGCGCAGGACCAAGCCGTTCCAAAGCCGTATGTTGTTTCAAGGGTTTCTTAGCTCTCTTTTGCTATGACCGAGGGGAAGCTTGCGGAAAGCCCTCATGAACGAGATCGACCCCGCGCGCCGCTTTTCAGCAGAGGCGGTGCGTAAATTCGACGGCCCGGCCGATGGCGACACGCCAAGCGGCATGAACGATGTCGCGCGCCAGGTCGCCTCGCAGTACCGGCGCGATACGATGTCGCCGATCATGGTCAGCGGCGTCCTGCGCATGGTCGAATTCGGCTTGCTGTTCCTGTCCGGGCTCGCCGTCTATTTCCATTATGTCGGGTTCTTCAATTATCTCGCCTGGCAGTATCCGGTAACGATCGCCGCCGCGTCGTTCCTTGCCGTGGTGCTGCTCGACGTCACCGACTGCTACCAGATCGTCGCCCTGATGCGGCCGATCGCCAATTTCGGCCGCGTGCTGCTGGTCTGGGCCGGCACTTTCGCCCTCATGGCGCTGACGGCGTTCGTCATGAAG
>NZ_RZQA01000734.1:0-3323 GCF_004022915.1 Mesorhizobium sp. M7A.F.Ca.US.006.04.2.1 | reverse complement strand
GTTGGATGGTATAGAGTCTCGGCGCGCGCTGGGCAACGTCAATGCCGGTCGTCAGAGGCAATCAATGTGGCGCTTCTTCGACGGGCAGCGCCTCGATGATCACAAAGGCTTGAGCGAGCGGGAAATCATCCGTGATGGTGAGGTGGATTGCCGCCCGATGGCCCTTTGGCAGGATTTTGTCCAGCCTGGCCTGCGCTCCTCCCGTCAGCGCCATGGTCGGCGCGCCACTGGGCAGGTTGACGACACCCATGTCGCGCCAGAACACGCCCTGCGCCAGTCCGGTGCCCAGCGCCTTGGCGCAGGCCTCCTTGGCGGCGAAACGCTTGGCATAGGAGGCCGCGCGGGCGCGTCGATTGTCCGAACGCGCCTGTTCGATGTCGGTGTAGATTCTCTGGACGAAGCGCTGGCCGTGACGCTCCAGCGATTTCTCGATGCGTCTGATGTCGATCAGGTCGCTGCCGATGCCGATGATCATCGCGCAGTGGAACCGATGCTTGCGCCGGGATGGGACGATTGCGCATGCCGGCTTGCGCGCTCGGCCAGGCGTTTGCGCCGCTGTTCGCGGAAAGCGTTCATGCCCCAGCGCGTGATGGCGTAGAACAGCAGCCCGAAGATCAAGCCGAGCGGAACCGCACCGATCAGCATCGGTTCAAGGACCGGTTTCCACAATTGCGCGAAGGAGAGGTTGTGCAACATCTCGCCCAGATGCGCCGGCGGCCCATGTGTCGGCAAACGGTCATGCAGGATGAGCTTGCCCGTTTCCCACGACGCGCCCCATAGCAACGGGAAGGTGAGCGGGTTGCCGAAAAAAACGGCGCCAAGCGCCGCCGCCACCAAATTGCCGGCGATCACCCAGCACAGGATGGCAGCGATGATGAAATGGAAACCGACGGGGAAGAATGAAGCGAAGACACCGGCCGCAACGCCGGCCGCCACCGCATGCGGTGTGGCCTTCAGCCGCAGGATGCGCTTGGAAAAATACTGAAGCGAGCGCGAAAACGAGCGGCGCGGCCAAAGATAGGTACGCACCCGCTCATAAAGGCCATCAGGCTTGCGGCGTCGAAATAGCACTCTGTTCCCGTTCCACAGCGCCCGCAACGGCACCTTCAGCCGGGCGTGGCAGCCACATCTTGCGCTTGACGATCACCCTATGGCAATCGCCAGCTTATATAACAACGCGCTGGCGCAAGAACAACCAAACACCTTTTGTGCCGCGCTTGTCGCCGCCCTTCGGGGCGGCTGGTCTTGCTTCGAACATTGGACAATCGCGGCAAATTTAAGGAACGGCAGTCGCATCGCCGAAAGGCACAGCGCCGCCAGCGGCTACGGCAGGTATTCGCTGACCTCGACCAGATTGCCGTCCGGGTCGCGGAAATAGACCGACATCATTGGACCTCGGGCCCCGATACGTTCAACCGGGCCGAGTTCCACCACCACACCATTGGCCGCGAGCCGCGCACGGACCTCATCCAGTGGCCGCTCGGTGATCAGGCAGAAATCACCTGATCCTGATGTCGGCGACTTCGCCTTTGGCTCGAAAGTCCGGCCGACCTCATGCACATTGATCTTATGGCTACCGAAAGCCAGCGCCGTCGGTCGATCGGCCGCGTCGATGCGCTCAAAACCCAGCACGCGCTGGTAAAACTCACAGGTCACTTCCAGCGAAGCGACCGTCAGCACGAAATGATCGATGCCGGCGATCATTTCCAATTCGTCTTCACGCATGTCGGCATGCCCCGTCAGATGTTGCGGCTGCCGGGCTTGATCGCCGGGATGGCGGCAAGCTCCGGCGGCAGCCGGTCGGCCGGATAGGCCGGGACCTCATACTCGGCAAGCGCGATGAGCGGCACGCCGACATCAGTCTTGCCGGCCGAACGATCGATGATGCAGGCCGCGGCAACCACCTCGGCGCCAAGCTCGCGCAGGCACTCGATGGTCTCTCGGATCGACAGGCCGGTGGTGACGATGTCCTCGACGATGACGACACGCGACCCCCTGGCGATCTCGAAGCGGCGCAAGCGGAACTCGCCCCCTTCCCGCTCGACCCAGATCGCCGGCACGCCGAGATGACGTGAGGTCTCATAGGCCGGGATCAGCCCGCCGATCGCCGGGCCGACGACATAGTCGATCTTGCCGGGCACGCCTGCGCGGATCTTCTCCGCCAGCGCCTTGCACAGAAGCTCGGTCTTGTCGGCATGCATGAACACGCGCGCCTTCTGCAGGAAGACCGGACTGCGCAGGCCCGAGGTCAAAATGAAATGCCCTTCCAGAACAGCACCCGCCTCGCGGAAAATGCCCAGCACTTCATCGGTGTTCATGTCTGCCTCTTTTTGATTGACCATGACGTTGTCCGAAACCGGAGCATGGTCTAGCCATTGACGCGTCTTGCGTCGCTGACGCTCGAATTGTCCTTGAGCTGCGATAGCAGCCGGTTGAGGTGCTTGAGATCCCAGACTTCGAGATCGATCAGCATTTCGGTGAAGTCGGGCGCAGTGCGCACCATCGACAGCGTATGGATGTTGGCGTCGTTCGAGGCAACCACCTGCGCTATATCGGCGAGTGACCCCGGCGCGTTGATGGCGGTGACCGATACGCGCGCCGGAAAGCGTTCCTTGGTGCGCTCATCGATGTCCCAGCGCACGTCGATCCAGCGCTCGGGCTGGTCATCGAACGCCTGCAGCGCTGGCGACTGGATCGGATAGATAGTGATGCCGGTGCCCGGCTGGACGATGCCGACGATGCGATCGCCAGGGACTGCCCCTTCCGGCGCGAAGCGCACCGGCAGATCGCCGCGCACGCCGCGGATCGGCACGGCTCCATCGCGCGGCTGGTCCTTGTCCTTGCGCGCGGCACGACCCGGAATCTGGAACAGCATGCCGGCGGCATTGCGGATCTTCGACCAGCCCTCCTCTCGCGGCTTGGGGACGGCCGTGGTGACGCGCTCATCCTTGTAGTCAGGGAATACCGCCTTCATGACATCAGTGGAGGCGAGCTCGCCACGCCCGACAGAGGCCAGCACATCCTCGATGTCCTTGCGCGCCAACCTGTGCAGCACCTGCTTCAGGCTCTCCTTGGTGAAGGTCTTGCCGGCACGCTCGAAGGCGCGTTCCAGGATGCGGATGCCAAGACCCGAATATTGCTTGCGGATGGCGTTCTTGGTGGCACGGCGGATGGCCGAGCGCGCCTTGCCGGTGACGACGACCGATTCCCACGCCGCCGGCGGCACCTGCGCCTTGGAGCGGATGATCTCGACCTCGTCGCCGTTCTTCAGTTCCGTCATCAGCGGCATGATGCGGCCGTTGACCTTGGCACCGACGCAGGTG
>NZ_RZQA01000733.1:0-3326 GCF_004022915.1 Mesorhizobium sp. M7A.F.Ca.US.006.04.2.1 | reverse complement strand
GCAGTTGATACTTTCTTCGCAGCCAAACGGCTCGGAGAACATGGAGTTGATGATGTTGGCGGCAATAGCCGCGGCCAAGGATCATCTGCGCATCGGCATGGCCTACTTCGTGCCGGACGACATCGCGCTGCAGCAGATTCTTGATGCAAGGAAGCGAGGCGTCTCGGTCGATGTCATCGTTCCCAATTGGCTCACGGATGTGCCTGTGGTGCGAAAGGGCTCGCGCTTTTTCTGGGGCGAATTGCTCAAGGCCGGTGTGCGCATCTTTGAGTTTCAACCCACAATGTACCATCCCAAGCTTTTGATCGTCGACGATGCCTGGGTGAGCTTTGGCTCGGCTAATCTGGATGAGCGATCCTTGCGCCTCAACGATGAGGCCAGTCTGAACGTCTACGGCTTGGAATTCGCGCGGACGCAAATAGACGTTTTCAACGAGGACCTGAAGCGATCAAGGCAGGTCAGTCTGGAAGAATGGCAAGCGCGTCCGCTAAGCGAAAAGGTCACCGACTACTTTGCGAGCAGGTTTCGCTCCCAGCTCTGATAATGGCGAGGAGGCGGAGATCCAAAGTCCCCGCGATTGCTCGCCAGGTATTTCGCAGCCTTGCTGGATCAGGTCGCGGAAGCCCTCCCTCCCAGCCGCGCTCGCCGCTGGACTCTCCCAGTGTTCCGCACGGATGTGGAGAGCCTAAAAGACTTCGATCACCTTACGGCTTCTCTTTTTGAGAGCCTGGATGGGTTTGCGGCGAGTTTGCGGCTGCGCCGGCGACGACTCCACCGGACGCTGTGCAAGCCTTGCTTGTCTCAGCCGCGCCGTCTTCTCGGCGCGTTGTGCGCGTTCAGCGTCCAGCGTCTCTTGGCTGATGCGTTTGGCGCGGTCGTATCTTTCCTTGTCATGATTGCGCGTCACGGACACCTCCTAGCCAGCAACAAAAATCCTGCGAACCTTTTTGGTGACACGCTGCTTGCGTTCTATGGGAGACGGCGTGATGGCCTGTGCGAGGCGCGCTTCCTTTAACCGCGCCGTCTTGGCGGCGCGCTCAGCACGTTCCTTGTCGACAATGATTGCTGCAGCTGATGTGGTCTTCTCGTTGCGAGCGTCATTATTGGTCCGCGGCATCTCAGCGCCTCGCCTTAATTCTTGTCGCCCGCAGAGCCATTTTGTACCTGGGTCGTGCTCTAACCTGGTGTATCGCCCCCTTGGGCGAGATTTTGCCTCGATGAGCCGGCTTCATGCGCAGGTGGTTGTCGTTGTCCGCTTGTGGGATGGCCATCTCGGTTCTCCTATGCGGGCCGAACTTCGATATGACACAAGTGTTCCAAGGCAACGCGCAAGCTGCTGGGCTATTTTCGAGGCAAGGAAACGCGCTTCAGGCGCGTGATCGGGGAACCGTGACAGGGGGCCGTAGCTGGAACTTTGAGAGCGCAGATAGCGTCGGCGCCTGCACACGGCGGCCCTCTCCCAAAAGCTGTCAGCCGCGGCGGTGCGATTACCGGCAGCAAAGGAGCTTGGTGTCGACGATGAACTTCCTGGCGACGAGATCGTTCGGACATTGCTGCAGCGCAGGATCCCCCCGCGAGCGCATTAGCTGGGTATTGTATGGCGTTAGGGCCGTTGAACCACCACCGGGGTGTGTCAGTAGCACCTTACAGGCAGCCGCAGGTCCAAACGAGCAGCACCGTTCCAAGCGCATAAGGGACCAGAAGCAAACCTATCGTCACCCAGAAAGCCGGCTCTGCCAAGGCGGCCATGTCCTTGCGAAACTGCTCCATGGGGCTACCCCGGCAACTTCGACAAACGAAAAGAGCTGATCTGGTATGGCCTACGGCCCGCTTTTGGCATCTTCGACCTCCAGCGCATCCATGAGGGCTGCCACATCGCTGGGTTCGCCAGCGGCGTCACCATGCACGCCAGTTCGCGCTTTCTTGAGCGCTTGCTCGATCGCATCTTCAATGTTTCCGAGCTCGTCCTCACGCACCTCGCGACCATAACCGGCCGCTTCGGCATCCTGCTCGAATTGCTGAGCCAGCACGGCGAAGCTCACTTCCTCTTGGCCGGCAAGAGTGCCGACATTCTCCTGCAACCAGCTTTCAAAAAACTCTTTGGTCGCGTTCATCGGATAACTCCTCCACCGGATTAAGCGCGGCGGCGATCCGAAGTTCCGCCATGGCGTCACTTTCTCAATCAGACGAACAGAAGCGCGTGCGCTGACATTCACGGAAGGCAGCTGAACTTTCAGGTGCCACATGACCGCCGCTTCATTTGGCCTTTTGCGTATCCGGCGCGAACAGGGCTTGGCCTGCCAGCTTCGCGTGCAACGTGCGGGCCAGGTCAAGATGTTCAAGCACCGTCGGCAGCTTTTCGGAGGCGAAGCGCTGAAGCGCTGCATCCTCGCCCGAGCCTATCTCCCAAGCCAGGAGCTGCGCCGTCCTTTGGTGATCGACGATCTGCGCCCTCAGGTACGCCAGCTCAAACGCGGCGCCGTCGAGCTTTTCGAGATCGGAACGGATTTTCTTGTGATCTGGATCGAGCCCTTCGGGAAGTGGAATCTTGCTTTTATCGGCCACGGATTTCAGCTGCTCATTGGCCTTGTTGTGATCATCGACCATCCGATTTGCAAATTCACGGAGGTCTTCGTGGCTTGTCTTTCCAGCCGCGAGTCGCCCGAACTCTATCTCGGCCCTGCCGCCTGCCGTAATTAGCTGTACGAAAAGCCGATCCTGATAATTCGTCTGGTGCGGTGCTGGAACTCCAGGCTTCTCCATACTGGTATCGGGGGCAAGACCGGCTGGATTGCCGATTTGCGCCAGCGCACAGCAGGGCGACACTGCCAGGACTACTGTCATTATGGCGGCACGCATGAACTGTCCTCCATTCAATACCTAGTTAATTGTCGGCCACGGTTTTTCCCGGGTGATGTCTAGAGCGTGAGCAAATAGGCCACCAATGCTTCCTTTTCCGATTGGTCGAGCTTCGTTCCGAGCACCAGGTTGAAGAACTCAACGGTATCGCCCAGCGTCATCAGACGGCCGTCATGAAGATAGGGCGGAGAATCCTTGATCCCGCGCAACGTGAAGGTCTTGATGGGTCCATCTGGAATGGCAACCTGGTCGTTGAACGTCTGACCAACTTTGTAGAATCGCTCGAGCTTCAGGTCGTGCATATTGTTGTCCATGAAGGACTGGGCTGGAACATGACATTCGCCGCAGCGGCCCTTTCCCATGAACACCTGCTCGCCCTTGATCTCCAGCGCACTGGCGGTAGCCGGGTCAAGTCGTCCAAAGGGATCGAGCTTGGGTGCCGGAGGAAAATCGATGATGTTCTGCAT
>NZ_RZQA01000732.1:0-3327 GCF_004022915.1 Mesorhizobium sp. M7A.F.Ca.US.006.04.2.1 | reverse complement strand
GATGCGACCTGCTCGACACGCCCCAGGCGTGGGTGGGGCGCAGTGCCTGCGAATTCGCCGATGGCGCTGACGATTTCCCGGCCGTCAGCATCGGTGATGATGGTGGCGTAGCGGGTCCGCCAACTTCCCGCCGCCAAGGCGGGTTTTTTGTTTCTGCCCCTTCGCGATCAAGGCTCCGGTCAGGCAGTTTCGAGACGATGACGGCCAGTGACACCAATCTGCCTTCGCTCAGGCTGCGGATGTAGTTCTTGCGCAACCGCCCAGGGCAAGGGATAATTCGGCTCGCCGGCAGCCAGCACGGCTTCGGTCCAGATCAGTTTGCCGCCCGGCTTCAGAACGCGAAAAGCCTGCCCGATGACGGCCGCCTTGTCGGCGATGTTCATGCCGACATAGAAGCAGATTGCCGCGTTGAATGTGTTGTCGGCGAAGGGCAGTTTCGGTCTTGCCCCCTCGCCCACCGACCGGATCCTTGATGTCGGCAGCGGCATTGGCGGCCCGGCGCGCTTCCTGGCCGCCACCTATGGCTGCCAGGTCGATGGTGTCGACCTCACACCAGCCTTTGTCGAGGCATCCGGCCGGCTGACCATGCTCAGCGGCCTTGACGAGAAGGTTCGCTTCCACGAAGCCGACGCGGCGCGACCTCGGTAATCTGGTGAAGCCGATGATTGCCGGGAGGGTTGGTTCGAGACCGCGATGGCATCGACACCCGTTCCGATCGCCCGCTCGGCATCCTCAGGATCGAGGATGCTCTTCAGAATAAGCGGCAGGGTTGTCAGCGAACGCAGCCAGGCAGTATCCGCCCAGGTCGGCATGGCCGCCGCTGCGCAGTGCCAACTTTGAGCACGCCGGTGTTCCGGTCCTTGAAGTATGGCGTTGCGAGGCCGTCGGGAATTATGAATCCTGCCCGGAACTGCCTACGGCGATCGCCTGGCGTCGGCATGTCGACCGTCACACAGATCGCCTTTGCGCCAAGTGCCGCCATGCGCTAAGAGTTGGCCATTAAAACCGCGATTGCTTTGCCAATAGAGCAGGAACCAGACTGGAGACTGGCTCACCGCCACGCCATCCTCGATCGCTGCATCGCCGTGGTCCCCAAAGTGAACACCGCTTCCGCCACTCCGGCGCCGCGCGCCGCCGCCACCTCGCTTCCGGATGCACCAGCCGCAGATATGCTATCGGGGCCAGGATGATCGGATGCGGCAGACTTTGCCCGAAGAGCGTGATCCCGGTATCAAGTCTTGTCACACGCGCAGCACGTGCCGCTTTCCCAAAGGCAAAGAGATACACCTCCTACTGTGTCAGCGCCGTTATCGAGGGGCGCTTGTTGAAGTCGCACTTGCCGGTGACGCTGTAGAAGAAGTCGGCATTTGAACACAACGTCGGCACGGTTGTGCCGCCGTCCTCCCAGGCTTGATAGCTGGCTACACCACAAGGCACGATGGTGAAGATGTCGACCTTCTGCCCAGTCGGGGTCTCGGTCCCCTACAATTCTCAGCATGTTTCTACTCCCGACGGACATTAGCCTTCGCGCATATACCACGCGACGGCAAAGCAAGGTCTGAAGCTATCGATCAATGTTTAATCGTCTCTCGCCGCCATGCCTGGGTCTTTGCCTCCAGGCTTCAGATTCAACAAACAACGCAGTATTGGATCAAAATCTCGCCAGCTACCGGGATTGCTGCAGGCAGACGCCACCGAACTCGAACTCCCAAGATGCAACCACATCTGACGCCGCGGCGTTTGCCGCGGACCTTCGGCTTTCAGGAGAAAGAGGAGCTGCCCTCTCTCCCCCGAGTCCTCACGCCCGAACGCGGATGATCGTCTTTCCCGAACGTCGCTCTTTCGAGTTGAAAGTTGCAACGGCGTCGTCGAGGGCCGCGACTTTGCCGATGTTCGTCCTCAGTGTTCCGTCCCGCACTCGCTGAATTATCTCGTATAGCTGGGTGCGATCGGTCTCGACGACAAAGTCAATCGCCAGGCCATCCGCTGGCCGCACGTCGGTAGGACCGACGACGGTCACCAGCGTGCCTCCGGCCCGGATCAGGGCTGCAGACCGCTTCTGAATGCCGCCGCCGATGACATCGAACACCAGATCGACGCCGCCGACGTCTTCCAGAGAGTCGTTCTCAAGATCGACGAATTCATTTGCGCCGAAGTCGAGCGCCTTCTGGCGGTCTGCAGTGCGTCCGGTGCCGATGACGTAAGCCCCGGCCTCCCTTGCAAGCTGCGTCACCATCGAACCGACGGCACCGGCCGCACCATGCGCGAGCACGCTTTGCCCCGCCTGAAGGCGGCCATGCTGGAACAGCCCCTGCCACGCGGTCAGGCCGGAGATCGGCAGGCTCGCACCCACCGTGAAGTCAACGTCGCCGGGCAGCGGCGCGAGATTGCGAGCTTCCATAGCGACATGCTCGGCGAGCGTGCCATCGCGATGCCAGTCTGCGAGGCCGAATACGCGCTGGCCGATTGACAGCCCCGTAGTGCCGTAGCCAAGCGCAGTGACCACACCGGCCATTTCATGGCCGAGGATCGATGGCGTCCGGTCACGAAAGGTTCGATCAGCCCAGGTCGAAGGCCACTCCAGTTCGGTGTTGACGAATCCCGCCGCATGAACCTCCACAACAACATCGTTTATTGCCGCCCGCGGCTCGGGCCGCTGTACCAGCTTCATCCCGGCCTCTCCTGCAGCCTGGTCCGTCACTACGATCGCTTTCATGGGAATTGTCTCCTCCGACATTTGTGTTGGGGTAATTAGCGGGCGTGGCAGGTCTTTCGAGCTTTCACGCGTCGGCTTCGCGTCCTCCACGACGACCTTGAGGTCCCTGCCTGGGTTCCTCGGAGCTCTCGCGCGCCCGCGAATCCAGGATTTTCGTTATGCAAAGTCCAGCACATCGGCCACCGGCATGCGCGGCTTCTGCGGCCAGTTGCCAGCTCGCTCCGGTCCGACGGTCAACAGCATGACCGGCACTTCGTCTTCGGCCAGGCCGAACTCGCGGTGCACGGCTTCAGCGTCGAAACCAATCATCGGCGTCGAACCCAGGCCCAGCGACCGGGCCATGTAGATGATCGCCGCGGCGCCAAAGGTCGCGGAGCGCACGGCTTCGTCGCGCTGGCGCTGCGGCTGATCGTCATACAGACCGCGAGCGGGGATTTCCCACTCCGGCACCAGGTGCGCCGGCATGATGCCGGCTTTCACCACGGGTGCCAGGCGGGCTGGAACGGTGCTGGCATCGGCCAGCTGGCCGATGATGATGAAGGTCACGGCCGCGTCGGTGATCGCGGGCTGATTCCGGGCGATCGGACGCAGCCGGGCCTTGGCTTCCGGCG
>NZ_RZQA01000731.1:0-3327 GCF_004022915.1 Mesorhizobium sp. M7A.F.Ca.US.006.04.2.1 | reverse complement strand
GCGCAAGGCAAGTCGGCGAGCCGCGTTGCCGAGGTCGACGGCCTCAACTATTCGTCGGGAGACAAACTGTCGCTCGGCCTCTATCGTGTAAGCCAGTGACGGCTCGCCGATGCCCATAACGGCAACAATGGGGTCGAATTTCCTATGCTGGTGAAATCACGCCCGCCCGTTTCGAGCCTGCTCCTTGGCATAGGGCGCCGGTCGCTCGACAACTTTCGCGATACGATGCAGATCGCCAAAAGCCGCCTTGCCACCCGGCCGGCCAGATACCCGAATATTTTGTGGTCGGTCTGGGTGCTGGTCTGGGTCTTGCTGACGGCGGCGGCGTTTGTTCGTCTCGACACTCCGGCCGGAATGCTTCACGGCAAGTGGTCGGCGGGATTTGCCCGGACTGCCGACTTTTTCACCCAGTTCGGCCTGGGAGGCTGGTATATCATTCCCTCAGTGCTTCTGCTTGTCGCCGCGAACCTGACGGATTGGCGAAGCCTGTCGCGGCGCTCGCTGATGCTCCTCTACAACTGGACCTGCCTGGCTTTTCTGGTGCTGTGCGCCACCGGCCTGTCGGGGATCGCCGTCAATGTGCTGAAATATGCCATTGGCCGGGCTCGCCCGCTCTATTACGAGGACTTTGGCGTGCTGACCCTGCACCCCTTCGCTTTCGATGCGCGCTTCGCCGGCTTTCCGTCCGGCCATGGTACGACAATGGGCGCGGTGTTCGGGGTCGCTTTGCTGTTGTTTCCGCGGCGCTGGTACATCGCCCTGGCGATCACCGCCTGCATCGCCTCGACCCGTATCTTCGTTGGCGCGCACTATCCCAGTGACACCGTCGCCGGCTTCGGCCTTGGCTGCGGTTTCGCGCTTGCCTGCGGGATGGTCTTTGCCCGGTTCGGCTTCATCTTCCGGCCGACGCCGTCGGGACTGCCGGTCCGCAAGAGAACGTTTCGGCTGATCGGACCGACAAGGAAGGCTGCCTGAGCATTCGAAGTTCAGTTGCCGTCCAGTCCGCCATAGGATCTGACCAGGTCGGCCATGCCGGGCGATTGGTGGTCTTCGCTTTCGAGCCCCTGTGCAACGCCGACGCGATCGGCGACCGGCCGGTTCTGGCTGACCTTCCACTTGCCGTGGATTTCGCTGATCTCGATTTCCAGCCCGATAATGCCCTTGATCTGCGACTGGATGAAGGGCTCCGGCGCATCGGTCACCGCCCAGGGCGCGGCGCGGGCGCCTTCCTGGGAGACGGTCAGATCGGCGATCTGCTGCGCCAGCCAGTCCTGGTCATCCATCACCTTGACGGTGCCGCGAACCTGCACGATGGCATAATTCCAGGTCGGCACCACCTTGCCTGTCTCGCGCTTGGTCTCGTACCAGGACGGCGTCACATAGGCATCGCTGCCCTGGAAGACGATCAGCACGGGTGACGTCGGGTTGTCGGCCAACAGGCGCCATTGCGGGTTGGCCCGCGCCAGATGGGCGCGCAGCCTGCCGTTCGGCCCGATTTCCGGGTCGAGCAGGAACGGGATGGCGTTGGCGACCGGCCCATCGGGCCCGTTGGAAATCAACAGGCCTAGCGGATGCGTCCGGATCAGCCCGTGCAGGATTTCCGGCCGCGTTTCCCTGAAATGAGGAGGTTCGTACATCGCCGTCCCTGCTTTCTTTGCTTATCTCAGCCGCTTCGGCCGCGGATCCGACAATTCGCCGGCCAGCCGGCGGTCGAGATAGTCGGCGCATTCCTCGAGCAGCAGGTCGGCATCGTTGGAGAAGAAATGGTTGGCGCCGGGCAACGTCTTTTGGGTGATGGTGATGCCCTTCTGCGTGTGCAGCTTGTCGACCAGGCCCTGCACATCCTTTGGCGGCGCCACCTTGTCGGCATCGCCATGGATGATCAGGCCCGATGACGGGCAGGGCGCCAGGAACGAGAAATCATAGGTGTTGGGCTGCGGCGCGATCGAGATGAAGCCTTCGATCTCGGGCCGGCGCATCAGAAGCTGCATGCCGATCCAGGATCCGAACGAGTAGCCGGCGACCCAGCAGCTCTTGGAATCGGGATGCAGCGACTGCACCCAATCCAGCGCCGCAGCGGCATCCGACAACTCGCCGGTGCCGTGGTCGAATTCGCCCTGACTGCGGCCGATGCCGCGGAAATTGAAGCGAAGCGTGGTGAAGTCCCGCTTCTGGAACATGTAGAAGAGGTCGTAGACGATCTTGTTGTTCATCGTGCCGCCGAATTGCGGGTGCGGGTGCAGGACGATGGCAATCGGCGCGCTCTTTTCCTTGGAAGGCTGGTAGCGACCCTCCAGGCGGCCGGCAGGACCGGTGAAAATGACCTCAGGCATAAAATACTCCACTAGGTAATACGAATGCGCGGTGCCTGGAACGTTTCCTCTGGCCTTGACGCAGGGCGAGCGTCTTCTTAGAAGCTAGTTTAGAATTGTTCAAAACTGAGTGGCAAGACATCGAGCCCGGCCACCCGCGCCGCAAGCCGCGTAAATAGGACGGCTCGCCTTGGAATTTCAAGGAAATAACGCCATACGACGGCGGAATGGCTTCTGACGGGACTTGACGAACGAAAATGGCCGCAAAACGCGCCTATCTCGACTACAATGCCAGTGCGCCGCTGCTTGCCGCGGCCCGCGAAGCTATGGTCGCGGCGCTCGATGTCGCCGCCAATCCGTCATCGGTTCACGCCGAGGGGCGGGCGGCCCGCCGTCTGATCGAGACCGCAAGGCGTGACGTGGCGGCGCTCGTCAACGCCAAGCCCGAGCACGTCGTGTTCACCTCCGGTGCCACGGAAGCAGCCTCGACGCTGCTGTCACCCGACTGGCAGATGGGGCGCGGCACGGTGCGCATGAGCCGGCTTTACGTGTCGGAGGCCGATCATCCCTGCCTGTTGAACGGCGGACATTTCCCGTCAGCGCAGGTGACGCGGGTCGGCGTCGACGCCAACGGTATCGCCGATCTCGACGCGTTGGCGGCAGCGCTCAGTGGTCATGACAAGAGCGAAGGCCTGCCGCTGGTTGCCATCCACGCCGTCAACAACGAGACCGGCGTCATCCAGCCGATCGATCGCATCGCCGGGATCGTCAAGGCGGCGGGCGGCATCCTCATGGTCGACGCCGTGCAGGCCGCCGGGCGTGTTTCGATCGATCTATCAGCGGGTTACGCCGATTATCTGATTCTGTCCTCGCACAAGATCGGTGGTCCCAAGGGCGTCGGCGCCATCGTCGCGGCTTCGGATCTGATGATGCCGAAGCCGTTGATCAATGGCGGCGGTCAGGAAAAGGGCCATCGCGGCGGGACTGAAAACCTCGCTGCCATTGCCGGTTTTTG
>NZ_RZQA01000730.1:0-3328 GCF_004022915.1 Mesorhizobium sp. M7A.F.Ca.US.006.04.2.1 | reverse complement strand
AAGACAGCTTCCGTCGTGCCCAGGCCGCAGCCGCGCCCGGATATGCCGGCCGCCGTTCCGGTGTCTTTGCAGACAGGTTCGGGACAGACAAATTCCGGGCAGGCGGATGCCGCGACGCAAGCGCCCGATGCCCGCATCGTCAAGATCCAGGCCGGGCTCAAGGCGTTCGGCAATGACGACATGCAGCTGGATGGTGTCGTCGGCGCGCGCACGAAGGCGGCGATCAAGGAATTCCAGTCGCTGTTCGGGCTGCCGCAGACCGGCGAGCCCGATGAGATCGTCTACGTCAAGATGCGCGAGATCGGCCTGACCAACTGACGGCCGAAACGACGGCTCGCCGAGCGGCGGAAATATCGATAGAGAACCGGCAGTTTCGGGAGCTCTCTCATGCGCGTCACATCGGATCTGTGGGTTTCGGCCCTGTTGCGCCGGATTTTCGGCGCCGGTGGATTTGCCGCCGTGGTCAAGCGTGGCGCGACCGAGGCCGGCGCTGTGTTCGTGCTGGCGCGGGGCAGGCTGGGTGAGGTTGCCCTGTTCGGGCCGGCGCCGCAGACAAGCTATGATTCGGCCAAGCCCGACGACCGGTTTTTCACTCTGCTCGGAGCTGGTGACGATCCCGCGGTGCTCGAAGCCAGGCTGGAACGGGAGAAAAAATTCGATCCCGACATCTGGGTGGTCGAAATCGAGGCCGGTGCCGTGCCCGTCGAGGAGCTTATTTCCGTGAAGACGCCCTGAGGCCGGACGAAGCCGCCGCATCGTCGCTGTTCGAAGCGGTGCGTGTATCGCTGTTGGCAGGTGCTGCGCCGCGAACCACCCTTGAAAGGATTTCCGCTCTCCACGACCGCATCTTGTCCTGGGCCGCCTCGCGATGCAGCAGCCGGTAGCGGTCGAGGAAAGTCCGGATAGCCTGCGGGTGCGGGAACTGGCTGGGATAGACGGCAACCGTGACCAGGAAGGCCCTGTCTTCGCTGAGGTCGAGCGAGCGCAAGGCGACAAGCAGCGAGGCATAATTCTGGTTGGCGGTGAGCGATCGCGCGATCTCGAAATCGATGTCGAGTGCATCGGCGAGAGCGGTCTGGAAGAACGCGGCGTTTCCCGTCAGCGCTGTCTCGCGCAATTTCATATAGGTGTCGGCGCCCTTGAAAGGGTCGGCGGTCCTCGCTGTCTTCTCGTCGCCGGTGCGCATCATCGAGCGCAGCCTGCGCCGTGCATTCTCGGCCGCGATGCCGAGTGTCTGTTCCCGGGCTGGCTCGCCGGAGGCGGTATCCGCGCTCGCTGGCGCGATCTTGTCTGCCGCGGCGGCGTTCGCATCCGGGTCCGGCGCGCGCACCAGGGTTGGCCTCTCGAGGGCCCTGATCAGGTCAGCAATGGTCGAGTTCAAGCCCTTGCGGCGCGCGATGGCACGCGCATGCGGCAGGCCATGCCGCCCGATCAGGGCGATGAGATCGATGTCGCTGACGGCGCGTGAGCGGATGAGCAGCGGCGCGGCAATGTCGACCGGTTCCTCGCAAAGACGGCGCACCAGGGCGGCGGGTGCGTATTCGCATTCGGAAAGGGCGGCTGCCACGTAACGGCGGGATTCGACGGACACGTCATTGAACAGCGGCAGCGTCAGGTCTTCGAGTTGGCCGATCTCGCGGCGTGAAGGGCGGGTGAGCGAGCAGAACGCCGACACTGCGGCGCGGAACAGCCTTTCGGCCTTTCCCGAGTCTTTTCTTACCGCGATTTGCCTGAAGTCCGAAGATGACACGAAGGATACGCCCGTACTCGTCACAAGCTTGGCGCGCTCGACCGGGACTGTGCCGGTTTTGCGAGCGCCAAGAACAAAGATCAAGTTAGCGACGATCCGTTAGCGTTCCGTTAACCCTCTGCCGGCCTTAATGACATTTGGAGGCGTTGCGTTGTGCTCCGGGGAAACCGAGAGGAATGCGCGAACCATGGGCATGGTACTGTCTTTCGTGCCGCGTACGGCACCAAACACCAGAGCAAAGCAAACCGCCGAAATGCCGGCGGCGGTGATCATCTTTCCCGGCATCCGCTATGAGCGGTCGCATGCCGGCGAAGTGCGGCCGGTCGATCCCGACAAGACGGGGTCGCCAGGGACGAAGCCGGTCCCGCACCACTGAGTTTCGGCGGCCACGGACCTTTGGTCCGGGATCATGTCTAGTGCATGTCGCCCAAAAGTGACCTCGGTTTTGGAGAACGACATGCATGAAAACAAAGACCTAAAGCGGGTCGTCTGAATCCGTTCAGACGCGACACGCTCTAGAAGTCCTGCAACTCACAGGAACTCTGTTCGAAGAAGCGCGACACGATCGGCTTCCAGCTGTCATCGGGGACGAAGGCACGGATGACGAAGATGCCTTCCTCGATCGGCGCTTCGACGAAGATCGCCCCCTGAAGATCCTCTGGAAGGTCCTTGCGCACGTCGATCATCTGCGCCGGGGTCAGCACCACGGCATCCAGAACGCCGCCGGTCGCTGTGTGGTCGTTGAAGGAATAGATGTTGTGGCCGCTGCGGTCATAGACCGACACCGACCAGAACGGGACATGTCCAGGTGCCTTGACGCGGACCAAACCTTCGCCCAGGTCGAACCGGCAGGCCGTCGCATAAAACAGCGGATCGACGGATTTCACCACGGGCGCGCCACCGGCCTCGGCATCGAGCCGCGTCATCTTGTAGAGGTCCGACGCCATTGACAGCCGCGACCAGGCATCGCGCTCGGAAAACTCAGGCACCAGCAGCAGCACGGCGATGTGCACGATGCCGGCACCGAGCAAGCCGAGCAGGACGGCATGCAGAAGTCCGCGCGTCGCAGCGTAAAAACTACGCATTGCAGCCGACCTTGACGATCCGCGGCAGCGAGACGTCCGACAGGCCCGTGCTGCTGGCGATTGGCGTGTCGTAGAAGGTCAGCACGAAATACATCCTGCCGAAGCCGTCTGTCAGCAGCCAATTGCCGGGCATCGGGTGATGGCCGGCGGAAATGATCACCGAATTGTCGGGCTGGCGCACCACCCCGTAGGATTGCAGCGCCGCCAGCCGGGATTTGCCGGTCTCGACCACGCTGAGCGACTGGTCGGCGGCGTAGAGCGTCCAGAACCGCGCCGTCGGAAATCCGCCCTCGATGGTGTAGGTGCATTCGCGCTTGAGCTCGGCGCCGCCCGTGTCTCGCTCGGCGACGAAGGACAGCCCCTCGGCACGGCCGAGTGCAAGCACGCCCTCGCGCGCCACGCGAGCCTTGGAATAAGGATCGGCGGACGGCGTGCCGATATCGGGAAAGGCTGTCCATTGACCGATCCGGATGGCGCCGACGCCATCCTGGAC
>NZ_RZQA01000072.1:0-12586 GCF_004022915.1 Mesorhizobium sp. M7A.F.Ca.US.006.04.2.1 | reverse complement strand
GCGCAGTTCTCGCTCTATGTGATGGGCACAGACGACCACATGGACGAGATCTACGGCTGCATAGACTTTCTCAAGCAGTCCGGCGTCTATGAGCGCTCCAAGCATTTCTGCACGAAACTGCGCGGTGACGCCGGTGCGATCTTTTCGGCGCTGGACGAGGCTTTCTGCCGTTTCGGACCGGGCGCTGGCCACGTAACCCTCGACGTCACGGTCTCGGCCAACAGCCCGTCGGCCGTCTGAAGCCGCGCCGCTCTCGCGGCCGTCAAAGGTTATCTCCCGTGGTCTCATCATCAGTCGCTTCGCGCCCGATCGCGAGCTTTCTCGTCAAGGCAATGCCGGCCATGATCTCGGCCGGTTTGCTCCTGATGGCGTGGGAGCTTTATGCCGCCTATTCCGGCATCAGGGCCACGATACTGCCGGCGCCGTCACGCGTCTTCGAGCAAGCGATGCTCAATCGCGAGGCGCTGGCCGACAATGCCGTTCCGACCATCCGTGCCACGCTTCTTGGCTTTGCCTGTTCGCTCAGCGCCGCCTTCGTGCTGTCGATGCTGGTCGACTTCTTCCAGCCGCTGCGGCGTGCGTTGTTTCCCGTCTTCATCGTCAGCCAGACCTTGCCGCTGGTGGCGGTCGCGCCGCTGGTGGTGCTGTGGTTCGGCTTCGGGCTGGCGCCCAAGATCATGCTGGTGGCGCTGGTCACCTTCTTTCCGATGCTGGTCGCATTGGTCGAAGGCTATGAGGCGACCGAGGCCGAGATCGGGCAAATGCTGCGCGCCATGGGGGCAGGGCGCTGGCGCATCTTCCTGCTCGCGCGACTGCCTTCGGCGCTGCCTTACTTCTTTGCCGGGTTGAGGATCTCCATCACCTATGCGGTGGTCGGCGCCATCTTCGCCGAGTATGCCGGTGCCGCAAAGGGACTGGGCATCTACATGCTCAATGCCAAGAACAATTTCCGTCCTGATCTGGTTCTTGCCGCCGTCGGTGTCAGCGCGGCGCTGACCCTTGTCCTGTTCGGGTTGACCGTGTTGCTGCAGCGTCTTGCCATGCCCTGGGAGCGAGCCGGCAGGGAAACTGCCGGGAAGGGGGCCTGGCGATGAGCCGGCTCGAACTGCGGCATGTGCACAAGGCGTTCGGTGGGCTCGACGTGCTGGCCGATATTTCGCTCAGCGTCGGCGCTGGTGAGTTCGTCTCGATCCTTGGACCCTCGGGTGCCGGCAAGTCGACGCTGTTCCAGCTTCTGACCGGCGCCGAGCATGGCGAGGGCGAGATGTTGTTCGACGGCGCGCGGCTCGACGACCACGGAAGGCACTTCGCCTTCATGCCGCAGCGCGACGCGCTGATGCCATGGCGGCGCATCCTCGACAACACGACGCTCGGGCTCGAAGTGCAAGGTATGAGGAGACAGGCGGCGCGGGCGCGCGTTGCGCCGTTGTTTGCCGAATTCGGGCTTGCCGGCTTCGAGCGGCATTTTCCCGCGCAGCTGTCCGGCGGCATGCGCCAGCGCGCGGCCTTGCTGCGCACCGTGGTGCAGGAGCGCGACATGCTCCTGCTCGACGAGCCGTTCGGCGCGCTCGATGCGCTGACCCGCACCGCCATGCAGCGCTGGCTCGAACAGATGTGGCGGCATCATCGCTGGACGGCGCTCTTGATCACCCATGACGTGCGCGAAGCCGTGTTCCTGTCCGACCGCATCTATGTGCTGTCGGCGCGCCCGGCCCGCATCGTGCGTGAAATCAGGGTGCCGTTGCCGCGCCCGCGCAGCCTTGGCGGCGATGCCGCGCGCCAGGCAAGCGCGCTCGAGGCCGAAATCCTCGACATCATCCTCAACCCCAATCCATCCAAAGGACACGATCATGACTGACTTGACGCGTCGGCAGGCCTTGTTGCTGACCCTTGCCACCGGCCTTCCCTTGATTGCCGGGACGGGTCGGGCTCGAGCACAATCGGCGGCACAAAAGGTCACCGTCGCCCTCGACTGGACGGTCAATACCAACCACATCGGACTGTTCGTCGCCCGCGACAAAGGGTTTTATCGCGAAGCCGGGCTCGAGGTCGACATCCTGCCCTACAGCGATACCGGTGCGGGCACGCTGGTCGCAAACCGCGTCGCCGATTTCGGCATCAACGGCACCATCAGCCTGTTCACCCAGAGAACCGCCGGGGCGGATCTGAAGGGCGTCTATGCGGTGGTGCAATCCGAAACAGGCCGCGTGGTCTTCAATGCGGCACGCAACGAGATCAAAAGCCCAAGAAGCCTCGACGGCTTGATCTATGGCGGCTTCGGCAGTGCCTGGGAAAACGCGCTGATATCGACCATCATCCGCCACGACGGCGGCAAGGGCAATTTCGAGACGGTGACGCTCGGCACCTCAGCCTATGAGGCGCTGGCCAATGGGTCGGTCGATTTCACGCTCGAAGTCTCGACCTGGGAGGGTGTCGAAGCCGAACTCAGGGGCGTCAAACAGCGCAGCTTCGTCTATGCCGATTATGGCGTGCCTGACGAGCACACGACGCTGATCTCTTCGAGCGAAGCCTATCTCCAGGCCAATCCCAAGCCTGCGGCCGACTTCGTTCAGGCGACGCGACGCGGCTACCAGTTCGCTGTCGACCACCCCGACGATGCGGCAACCCTGCTGATCGCTGCAAACAAGGATGCCTTGACCAATCCGGCGCTGATCCACGCCTCGCTGAAGGCATTGATCGACGGCCATTATCTACGCAGCCAAAGCGGGGCCATCGGGGCGATGGATCCGGCCAAGATGGAAGCGATTGGCGACTATCTCTTCGCCTCCGGCATTTTGCGCGATTCCGACGGCAAGCTGGTTGCTCGACGCCCGGATTTCGGGAGCTATTTCCGCAACGACTATCTGAGCTAGTCTGGCAAAACCAAATGACATGGGTCGTCAGTCTTTCTGGGCGACCGCGTGGAGCAGGTCGTCTGGAAGTGGCGCCCTGGCTCCCCGACAGCCAGTTTAAGACCGATCTGATCTTGTTGATTAACTGCCCGGCAATGGTTGCGTGCAAAGGTCGCCCTGAGGGATCATTGGGGTGTTTGCATTGCTGATATCAAAAAGCGAGGCGCTTTCGCACGTGAGTGACGGCACGATTCTGTCCGCAGCCCGAAAGCGTGAGATCCTGGTGGATTTGCGCGAAGGTTTCTTTCGGATCTGCGCGCTGGCCTTCGCGGGCATGTTCGTCTACCGCGGCGTGTATCACCTGATGCTCGACCCGACGCGCATCAATGTGGCGCTGGTGGCGATTTCCGAGATCCTGACCTTTACCTGGCTGCTTCTGTCGCGTCGGCCGAAGGTTCGCGACTGGAACCCGCTCACGGTGGTTGTCTCCGTGATCGCCAGCTTCGGTGTCGGTTTCATCGACCTGGAGCCGGGCGTGGCCATCATCCCGGTCCATGTTGCGGCGCCGCTGCAGGCCCTGGCGTTGGGGTTCGTGATCTGGGGAAAGATATCGCTGGGGCGTTCTTTCGCCATTCTGCCGGGCAATCGCGGCGTGATGACAGGCGGTGCCTACCGCCTGGTACGGCATCCGATCTATGCCGGCTATCTTGCCGGCCATGTCCTGTTCCTGCTATCGGCCTTTTCCTTCTACAATCTAGCTGTCTACGCGGTGATCACCTTCTTCCAGGTGCACCGCATCCTGCGTGAAGAGGCGCTGCTGGCCGTCACGCCGGAGTATCGGGACTATATGAAGCGCGTCCACTACAGGCTGTTCTACGGCGTCGTTTGACAAGCGCCCCGGCGCGCAGCAACCACACTGGCAACGTTGATCGTCAATAGACCTGCGCATTGTTTGTGCAAACTAATATTACAACTTTATTATTTCAGAAATTTTGAGATATATATACCACACTTCAATTTCAGTATTCTCTCTGTGAAGCTGAAACTCACTACCTCGCGTAATTGCTTCTGCAATCGGCTTCTCGCCATCTCCGGCCGATCGGAAAGCCCGCCACACTGGTGGGCTTTCTGCGGTCCACAGGCGTGCCGGAATTAAATTCTGGTTGCCATCACCTGGATGGCTGTTCTGTTGCTGGCGTGACTTCTTCCGCGCGATGCCCGCCACAATCGCGGAACGGTAGGCCTTTGGAGCGCTCGTCTTTTGAACATCGCAGCTGCGACGTTCAATCCTACGGCGCCGGCTCCTATGGCGGCGGCGGCCTTGGGCTCGTGCTGCTCATTGTCATCGTGCTTGTCGTACTCGGGCGCATCTAGCCGAGTTATCGCCAACTGATCGCAATCTCGTGAGCGCCCCAATGTCGGCGTGCACCGGATTGTGATGCAGGCAAGCCGGCTTGTGATCCTGCACTCTGCAAAACTTTCGTATGGTCATTGCGGTCCACACCCCCCCCCGTGGAAACAAGAGGAGAGGGTCCCACCCCTTGTCCTCCTCCAAGGCCCGCTCCGGTTCACCGTAGCGGGCTTTTGCTTGCTGGCGAGGGAAAACCGGCTCGCATCAAACCCTATGGGCGAGGCGTTCAGATACTGGCGCCAGTCGACTACTCCATGTCAGGCACGTCACCGCTGACGAAGAGCGTGTTCGGCGGACCATATTCGCCCAGCGTCGGATCGGCCTCACGGCTCCAGGCGATGACGCCGGAATGCTTTGCCGTCAGAGCCCTGGCGGTGCGTATGGCGCGATCCTCGCTCTGCTGGTCGGCGGGTCCAAAGGCTGGGAACAACTCGCCATCCTCACCGCGATCGAACGCGACCACGACGATCAGCCTGGGATTTTTCTGGCCACTGGAATCGGACATCTTGCACCTTTGGCGCAGAACCTATCACATTGCTCGGGGTTGAAGGCCGCGAATCGATGAATGCCGACTTTGGGGAGTGGCATCGTGCAAGATCAGCGTTTCGATGAGCCGGTCAGGATTGCGCTCGGCCGATCGCGAAACTCGATCTTCAACGTGGAGCGGGTCGCTCAGGCTGCCGACATCCTGCTGAACCGCTGGCCGGTTGCGACCGGGCAAAAGCATATGGTTGCCCGCAAGGCCTGTCTGGCCGTGCTCGAGGGAAAGAAAGAAGTCTCGGCGGCAAGAGCGGCGTTCATCAACGCCGCTATCGAGGCGGACATCCTCGTCGAACCGCGTGAGGTGTCGATCCCGTAGCCTGCCCCTGGTGAAATTGAATCAGGATCTGGCTCCATCCCCTTGATGTAGCCTCTTTTTGGCGATCGCCGACCGGCTTTTCAGGGCTATTGACCTGCCTCTCGGCACGCCCTGCACGGTTATCCCGCACATTTCGCTGCCTGTTGGTCAGTCTTCGGCATCTGTTGACATAGCATCCGGGCCTCGGTATTGAACAGGATTATACAGGTTCATTGAACAGGTACCCTTATGAAGCGGCGCGCGGTTCAACTGTCTCCCGGCACGGGCAAGCCCGAGCAGATCGCCACCGTCCTCGAACATGAGATCCGTTCCGGCGTCCTCGGTTTCGGCGACCGCCTTCAAAGCGAGAACGAACTCGTCCAGCGCTTCTCCGTTAGCCGCAATACGGTCCGCAAAGGCCTCGAGGAACTGTCCAGCCGCGGGCTGATCACGACCAAGGTTGGTATCGGCTCGTTCGTCACCTTCGACGGCAAGCCGGTCGACGACTCGATCGGCTGGTCGCGCGCGCTGGCCGATGCCGGCGCCAATGCCGAGACGCGGACGCTGCGGCTGGAGGTCATCGAAGACCCCGATCTGGCTGCGCTGCTTGGCATCGAAAGCCCGTTCTTCATCGCCGTCGACCGGGTGCGCACCAACGCCAGCGACGGCCATGCGATCTCCATCGAGCGCAGCCGGTTGCCATTGTCCTCCGAGCTCGAGGACGTACCGTTGCGCGGATTGCGCGAGGGCTCGCTGCACCAGACGCTGCGCGTCGCCGGCCTCATTCCCGACCATGGCGAGGAATGGGTCGAGATCGAGATGCTCAATGCCGAGGATGCGGCCATCCTCGGCTGCCCGCAAGGCACGCCTTTCCTGCGTGGCCGCCGGCTGACGCGCGCCGCCGACGACCGGCCGATCGAGTACGTCACCAGCCTGCTCAATCCGGCGCATTTTGCGCTGCATATGAGGTTCTGAGCGATGTCGGATGCAACCAGCAAGGCTATTGACCGCGCCATGGGGGCGCTTGTCGGCGGAGCGCTGGGCGATGCGCTCGGCATGCCGACGCAGCTTTTGTCGCCGGTTCGCATTGCCGAACTTTACGGCCATGTCGAGGATTTCATCGAGCCTTTCCCGGATCATCCGGTGTCGAAGGGACTGGCCGCTGGCACCATCACCGACGATACCGAGCAGGCGTTGCTGCTCGGCCGCATCCTGGTCGAATCCGGCGACCGTTTCGACCATGCGCGCTGGGTCAATGCGCTGCTCGACTGGGAACGCGAGGTTAAGGCGCGTGGCAGCTATGACCTTTTGGGGCCATCGACCAAACGCGCCATCGACGCCATCAACAATGGTGTGCCGGCTGAGGAAGCGGGGCGCAGCGGCGACACCAATGGTGCGGCGATGCGTATCGCGCCGGTCGGCATCATGATGCCGCTCGAACCGTTGGAAGGGTTCGTCGGCAAGGTGGCTGAGACCTGCCGGGCCACGCACAACACCTCGATTGCCATCGCCTCCGCCGCTGCCGTTGCGGCAGCCGTCAGCCGCGGCGTCGCCGGCGGTGGCTGGCGCGACGCTTCCGCCAGCGCGGTCGCGGCGGCGAGGCGAGGGGCGACACTCGGACATTGGGTGACCGGCGGCGACATCGCCGCGCGCATCGTCTGGGCGCAAGACATCGTACACGGCAAGGCGATCAGGGATGCGATCCGGCTGATCACCGATCTGGTTGGCACCGGCGTCGCCAGCCAGGAATCCGTTCCGGCGGCCTTCGCCGTGCTGGAAGTCGCGCGTGGCGACCCATGGCAAGCAGCCGTCATCAGCGCCAATCTCGGCGGCGACACCGATACGATCGGCGCCATCGCTGCCGGCATGGCCGGCGCCTGCAGCGGTTTTTCCCGATTGCCGCAACAGCATATCGCCCGGCTTGTCGGCCTCGACATGTCGGAGGTTCGCGCGCTCGCCGCCGATCTCGTGGCAGCAAGGATGGCGAAAATCGGTTCCGGCAAGGACGCGGCGGAATGAGCGGCCGTCTCGTCCATGTCGGCAGTGCCGTGGTCGACTATGTCTACCGCATCGACGCCCTGCCGGCGCCCGGCATGGAAAAGACGGCATCGAGCTTTGCCCAGGTCGCCGGCGGCGGCTTCAACATGATGGTGGCGGCCAGCCGCACCGGCATGCAGGTGGTGTTCGGCGGCCAACTCGGCAGCGGGCCCAATGGCGATTTCCTGCGCGCTGCGTTCATAGCCGAGGGTATCGAGACACTGACGCCGCCATCGCCCGTGATGGACAGCGGCAACTGCGTCGCCATGATTTCGAGCGACGCCGAACGCACCTTCGTGTCGTGGCCTGGTGCGGAGAGCGTTCTCAGCCTCGACATGATGGCGCCGGTCGCGGTGGCACCGGGTGACTGGGTGTTCACCTCCGGCTACACGCTGAGCTACCCCAAGAGTCGCGATGCGCTCACTGATTGGATCGAGGCGCTGCCGACAGGTATTCCCTTCGTCTTCGACCCGACGCCGGTCATCACGGACATTCCGCGTCCCATCCTGTCGCGGGTGCTTGCCCGCACCACATGGCTGAGCTGCAACACGACGGAAGCCGCCGAGATTGCCGGCCCAGGCGATGTCGAGGGCCTCGCGGTACGGCTGCTGGGCGACCACTGCCCGAAAGCAGCGGGCGTGGTCATCCGCTCCGGGGCAAAGGGTTGCCATATCAGGTTGGCCGACGGCACGGCGCAGACCGTTGCCGGCTTCAAGGTCACCGCCATCGACACCAATGGCGCCGGCGACACCCATATCGGTGCTTTCGTCAGCGCGCTGGCGCGCGGCATCCCGCCCTTCGAGGCAGCGCGCTATGCCAATGCGGCAGCGGCCATATCGGTCACCCGCCATGGCGGCTCGTCGGCGCCGACCGACCACCAAATCCAGACATTCCTGAGCCATGCCGCCGATCCGTCGGGAGCAGGCCGGACACAGAAGGCCAATGCATAACAGCTGGAAAGCCTGACAAGCCCGGGAACCGGGCAAACCCACAGAGAGGAACCAACCATGCGCATGCCCGACTTGACTGCTCTGCTGACGGCGACTGCCGTCTTTACCTCCGCACTCGCGTTCGCCGCCAAGGCTGACGAAGTGCATGTGCTCAACTGGAAGGGATACGGCGCCGACGAACCATGGGCGGTGGAGGCTTTCGAAAAAGCGACCGGCAACAAGGTCGTCAACGACTTCTTCAATTCCGAACAGGAAATGCTGACCAAGATCCGGACCAATCCCGGTCTCTACGACGTGGTCATGATCAATGCCGCCTTCAACGACCAGGCGATGGACGGCAAACTGATCCAGCCGATCGACGTCTCCAAATTGCCGAACTACGCCGACATCAGCAAGGACAAGGCGGGATCGCCGATGCTCGTCCATGACGGCAAGGTCTATGGCGTGCCGTGGGTGTGGGGCCTCACCGCGCTCGCGATCAACGACAAATCCTTCGACAAGCCGCCGACGAGCATCGCCGAGATGTGGGATGCCGCCCATAAGGGCCGCGTCGTCATTCGCGACGATGCCGTCGAAGCGGTGCAGTTCGGCGCCATCGCAACGGGCCAGAACATCAACGACATCAAGGATATGGATGCGGTCAAGGCGAAGCTCACCTCGCTGATGCCGCAGATCAAGACCTTCTGGAGTTCGGAGAACGACTGGAACCAGATGGTCGCCTCCAACCAGATCGACATCGGCACCTACTGGAGCGGCTCGGCCGATCGCGCCAAGACGCATTTCAAATTGCCGGTCTCTCTGGTCGTGCCGCAGGAGGGTGCCGTCGCCTGGCTCGACGCGTTTTCCATTCCGGTCGGCGCCAAGAACGTCGCCGGCGCCGAGGCTTTCATCAACTACATGATCGACCCGAAATTCTACGTCGAATGGGTCACCAAGGTCGGTGCTCCTGTCTCCGCCAACACCAAGGCGGTGGAAGCGCTGCCCGAGGATGCCTTCAACCGCAAGGTCATGGGCGACCCCGAGGTGGCCAAACGCATCCAGTTCCAGGCGCCGATCACCGATGCCCAGCGCGAAGCCTATCTGGCGCTGTGGCAGCAGTTGAAGGTCGACGTGAAATAGAGCCAACATCCCGGCCAGCCGGCGGTTCGCGCCGGCTGGCGTTTCAATCCTGGGGGAGGGTATCATGGCAGCTGCGACAGCGTCGCGAAGCGGGCTGAGATCGGCATTGCCGCTGCTGGCGCCAGCCTATCTCTGGCTGACGGTGGCGATCTTCCTGCCGCTCTCGGCCATGGTCTTTTTCTCGTTCATGACCGAGCTGCCGCTGTCGGGAAAGCCGTGGACATTCACCCTTGGCAACTATGCCACCTTCTTCTCGCAAAGCCTCTATCTGACACTGCTGCTGGCCTCGCTGCGGCTTGGCCTCGAAGTGACGCTGTGGTGCGTCGTCATCGGCTATCCCGCCGCTTACGTGCTCGCCAAAGTGCTGAAGGGGCGCAGCCGCGAGGCGATCTTCCTGCTCGTCATCTTGCCGTTCTGGTCGAACGGGCTGGTGCGCATCTTTTCCTGGGCGATGGTTTTGCGCGAGGGCGGCATTCTCGACACCGCGCTCAACGCCGTGCTGCCGTTCAAGATCAACATCGACCTGATGTATTCCTATCCAGCCGTCATCATCGGGCTGGTGCATTCCTACGTGCCTTACATGGTGCTGACCTGCTATCTCACGCTGCAGGCGATCGATGACTCCCTGATTGAGGCCGGGCGTTCGCTTGGCGCTTCACGGCTACAGGTGCTGAAGCGGGTGATCATCCCGCTGTCGATGCCCGGATTGGTCGCGGGTGCGGCCCTGATCTTCGTCCCCGTCGTCGGCTCGTTCATGGAGCCGCGCATCCTCGGCGGTCGCACCGGCACCTTCTACGGCACGGTCATCGAGGACCAGTTCGTCGCCGTGTTCAACTGGCCGCTCGGTGCCGCGCTTTCCTTCATCCTGCTGGCCGTGGTGCTGGTCATCCTGGCGGTGGCGTCGCCGGTGCTGCGGAGGGCCGCGTGATGGCGACGACCCCCGTCCTCGAATGGCTTGGCCGCTTCTACATCGGTCTGCTGCTCGCCTTCCTCTATCTGCCGATCATCATCATGGCGCTGATGTCGTTCAACGTCTCGCCCTTCTACCAATTGCCGTTCGAATGGACGACCGAATGGTACGCTTCGCTGTGGCAGAACGACCAGCTGATCGCCGCCACCTGGAACAGCGTCGAGATCGCCGTCATCACCACCGTCATCTGTGTCGTGCTCGGCTCGGCGGCATCGCTGGCGCTCTATCGCTATGAGTTTCGCGGCAAGAAATTCCTGCAGGCGCTGTTGTTTCCGCCGATCGCCATTCCGTGGCTGATCACCGGCACGGCGATGCTGATCTTCTTTTTCGGCGTCGGCATCGGTCGCGGGCTGCATGCGATCCTGCTTGGCCATGTCGCACTGGCGCTGCCCTATGTCATCGTCGTCGTCTCGGCCCGGCTGCAGACCTTCGCGCCGGAGCTGGAAGAGGCGGCACGCTCGCTCGGCGCCAACCAGTGGCAGGTAACGAGGCGCGTCACGCTGCCTTGGATCATGCCAGGCGTCATTGCCGGAGGGCTGTTTGCGTTTGCAGTGTCGTTCGACCAGTTCGTGGTGTCCTATTTCCTGGCGACGCCTGGGCAGACGACGCTGCCGGTGGAAATCTACGCCGCGATCCGCAAAGGATTCACGCCCGAGATCAATGCGGTCTCGACGATCATCATTGTCGTGTCGATGGCGCTGATGCTGCTCACGGCGCGGTTCTTCAAATTCGGCGGAGAGAAATAATGGCCGGCGTGCAGGTATCTGATGTCTCGCGCAGTTTCGGCGCACACAAGGCGCTGGACAATGTCTCCATCGATTTCGCCGATGGCGGATTCTACGCGCTGCTGGGGCCGTCGGGCAGCGGCAAGACCACGCTGCTGCGCCAGATTGCCGGTTTCGATTTTCCCGATTCGGGCCGCATCACCATCGGCGGCGAGAGCGTCGAGCGGGTGCCGGTCGAAAAGCGGCGCATCGGCATGGTGTTCCAGAACTATGCGCTGTTTCCCAATATGAGCGTCGCCGACAATGTCGCCTTCGGCCTGTCGGTGCGCGGCGAGGCCAAGGCGGTGATTGCAACGGAGGTGCAGCGCGCGCTCGATCTGGTGCAGCTCGGCAAGCTTGGTGGCCGCCGGCCGCACCAACTCTCCGGCGGGCAGCGGCAGCGTGTGGCTCTCGCCCGCGCTATCGTCACCAAGCCGCGCGTGCTGCTGCTCGACGAGCCGCTCGGCGCGCTCGACAAGGCGCTGCGCGTCGATATGCAGATCGAGCTCAAGCGCATCCAGCGCGAGATCGGCATCACCACCATCTTCGTCACGCACGACCAGGAAGAAGCGCTGACGATGAGCGACCGCATCGGCATATTGCGCGACGGCAGGCTGGTGCAGGAGGGGCCGCCGGAGGAGATCTATGACAGGCCGAAGAGCGAGTTCGCCGCCACCTTCCTCGGCGACGCCAACATTTTTCGCGGCGACAGCACGGGCGATGGCATCAGGCTTGCGGACGGAACGGCGATTGCCGCTGGTGTGGGTGCCAAGCTTGCCGCCGGCGCCAGGGCGAGCTGCGCCGTGCGGCCCGAACGCATCCGCATCGCCAGGGATGCCGGAGCACCGGATGGCAACGCCAACATGCTCAAGGGACAGGTTTCCAAGCGCATCTTCGCCGGTAGCAACAGCACCTATTTCGTCGAGCGTGCTGGTCAGACGTTGAAAGTGATTGTGCAGAATACCGGCATGGAACGGCTGGCAGAAGGTCAGGATGTCGTGCTGCGCTGGTCGCCTGAAAGCACGGTGTTGATCGCGGCGAACTGATCCTCACCGGGTCTTGCCAGACCGTCCGCAATCAGGGACAGCATAGACGGGCACGACCCGGAGCATACCGATGACCCTGGAACTGACTGCACGCGACCGATCCATGCTCGACGGCGAGCATGGCCTGTCAGCGGCTGCTGCCATGAAAATCCTGGTCGCCTTTTCCAACGCGATCGGCGCGGGCAGCCTGCTCGACATTGCCGGCGCCCATATCGACGGCTGTCTCTACCACGGCAAGGCCGGTCTCGACTTCGTCGAGCGGCTGGTCGAAGGCGGTGGCCGCGTGCAGGTGCCGACGACGCTCAATGTCGGTTCGTTCGATCTCATCCATCCCGGCATGGTGAAAATGCCGGCGGCGGAAGAGGTGCCGGCGCGCCGGCTGATGAAAGCGCATCTGGAGCTCGGCTGCCAGGCGACTTTCACTTGCGCGCCTTACCAGACGCGGTTCCGGCCAAGCTTTGGCCAACAGATCGCCTGGGGGGAATCCAACGCCATCGTCTTTGCCAATTCGGTGATCGGCGCGCGCACCAACCGCTATGGCGATTTCATCGATCTGTGCTGCGCCATGACCGGACGTGCGCCGGCCTGGGGGCTGGATC
>NZ_RZQA01000729.1:0-3332 GCF_004022915.1 Mesorhizobium sp. M7A.F.Ca.US.006.04.2.1 | reverse complement strand
GCGTAAGACCTTTTATGACAAGCTCAAGCGCTACGGCATTGCCGCGTCCGAATTTCGCAATGGCGGCGATGCCGATACGCAACCCATCTCGGAAAAGCGATGAACACGACACTGGAAACGACGGCAAATCCCTCGCCGCAAGACCTCACTTTTCTCAGCGAAAGGCTGACGGCGTTCAACGACGGCGATGTCGGCGCGTCCGAAAGGCATGCGCTTGCGGTGTTCGTGCGCGACGACGCCGGCGCGGTCGTCGCCGGCATTTCCGGCTACACCGCCTGGGGATGGCTTTATGTGCAATGGCTCTGGGTGGATGAGCGGCTGCGTGGCCAGCGCATGGCCGGCAAGATGCTGGACGCGGCCGAACATGAAGCGGTGGCGCGCGGCTGTCAAAACGCCTGGATCGACACCTTCAATCCGAATGCCGCCAAGGTCTATCAGCGCCAGGGTTATCAGCCCTTTGGAACACTTGCCGACTTCCCCGTCGGCCGCAGCCGCATCTTCCTGCAGAAGAAACTGGCTTAACCGGCGAGTTTTCCGCCCTGCATCGGCCGCGGTGCGCCGGTCGTGCTCGGAAAACTGATCGGCAGCCCGCGCAGCACGCGAACCGCGAGGAAGGCAAAGCATTCCGCCTCCACCGCGTCGCCGCTCCAGCCCAGGCTCTCGGCCTGCACCACCTCGACGCCGGCGCGGCTGGCCAGCATCGCCATCATGGTCGGATTATGGCGACCTCCGCCGCTGACCACCAGCTTTTTAGGCCGGCTTGGTAAGAGGTCGAGTGCCTTGCCGACGGCGCCGGCGGTGAACGCGGTGAGCAAGGCTGCACCATCCTCTGCATTCAGGCCGTCCGCCATCGCGGCACCGAAGTCGAAACGATCCAGCGATTTCGGGTAGGCTTTGCTCAGATAAGGGTGCTGCAGCAGCTTGGCGAGCCGGGCCTCGTCGACCGTTCCCGCCCGGCCAAGCGCGCCGTCGCGGTCCATCTCGCCGAGCGCCTTCGACTTGATGAAATCGTTGAGTGGCGCGTTGGCGGGGCCGGTGTCGAAGGCGACGACATTGTCAGCGCCGTCCCACCAGGTGATGTTGGCGACGCCGCCGAGGTTGAGTACGGCGACCTCGCCATTGGCACCGGCGCTGCGCATCAGCGCGGTGTGATAGACCGCGGCCAGCGGCGCGCCTTGCCCCCCGGCGCGCATGTCGGCCGAGCGGAAATCGTATGCGACCTTGGTGCCCAGTATGGCATGCATCAGCTCACCGTCGCCGAGCTGCCGGGTCTGGCCCAGCCGTCCAACCTGCGGCGCACGATGCAGAACGGTCTGGCCGTGAAAACCGACAATGCCGATATCGGCCATCGTCATGCCACAGCCTTCGACCAACTCCTTGACGGCCGCCGATTGCGCGCGTGTCAGGGCATCCTCCGCGGTGCGGAAGATCGCCGGCTCCGGCCCGACGAAATTCCACGCCCGCGCCTCCGTCAGCGTCTCTTCCAGCAGCGAGCGGATCGACGCGGGATAGGGCATCAGCCGATAGGTGCCGAAATCCTCGATCTGCTCGCCATCGGTCTTGATCAGCGCGACGTCGATGTTGCCGTCCAGCACCGTGCCGGTCATCAGGCCGACGGCCCAGATTGGTTCCATAGTCGTTTCCTCGTTGAGCATGATCTTTTCCGAAAACCGTTTCCCACTTTTCGGGACCATGCTCCAGTCCCCATCGATGAGATCACCGATAGCTTTGCGAAGCCTGACGATCCTACCGTCAAAATATCGGTCGGATGAATCCGGTTGGCGGGCAAGGTCCAAGCCTTGCCACTGTCGAAGTGGCGGTCTCGGTGCTGAAGACCGAACGGCCTTCGTAGCGCCACAGGCGATGCTGGACCGCGCAACGTCGGTTCTGCAGCCGTCTGGCTCAACAACCGCCGAGATGCCACCTCTTGCCTGTCAGCCCCGAAGGCGCGACCTTGCCTGATCTGGCGAACGCTTCCGCCGAAATCCGCAAGGAGTGAAAAATCATGGCATCCGATGTGGCCGTCATTGCAGGCGCCGGCGCTGGTCTGAGCGCCTCGCTTGCGCGCCTTCTCACCCGGGAAGGCTTTCGCGTGGTTCTGGCCGCCCGCAATGTCGAGAAGCTCAGCGCTCTGACCGACGAAACCGGTGCGCTGGCCGTCGAGACGGATGTTGCCGACGTCGCGTCCGTCGCCAGCCTGTTCGACACCGCAGACAAGGCCGGCCCGCTGGCGCTTGCAGTGTTCAACGCCAGCGCGCGCACCCGCGGACCGATCGCCGAGCTCGATGCCGAAGCGGTCAAACAGGCATTGCTGGTCGGCGCCTATGGCGGCTTCCTGGTCGGCCAGCAGGCGGCGCGCCGGCTGCTTGCGCGGGGTTCCGGATCGATCCTGTTCACCGGGGCCACCGCCAGCGTGAAGGGATTTCCCGGCTCAGCCGGCTTCGCCATGCCGAAATTCGGCCTGCGCGGCCTGGCGCAGTCCATGGCCCGCGAGCTCGCTCCGCAGAACATCCACGTCGCCCACTTCATCATCGACGGCCAGATCGAGCCGCCCGGACAGGTGGCCGATCCCGGCCGGCCGGACCGCCGTCTATCGCCGGACGCCATCGCCGAGGCCTATCTTACAACCCATCGCCAGCATCGCAGCGCCTGGAGCTCGGAGCTTGAGCTGCGGCCCTGGGCAGAGACGTTTTGACAGTGCAGCTGATCGCCTAGGGGCCAACTGATCGCCTGGCGGGAAGTAACGCGAGCCTTCCGCCACTCCTTTTACATTAGGCGATACTAATATTTTGTGGCTCTGAGCTGCTTATCCGATACATAAAAAAGCCCAGTGTAATATATACGTTTGTTTAACGTCGGTTGTGCATCTTGCTGGCTTTCCCGGTCTAATTGAGAACGCGTATGCCGGTTACACGTCGTACACTGCTTGCGGCCGGGAGCGGCGGGTTGCTGATCTCGCAAGCCCGGGCGGCCAACACTCCAGGACAGCAGGCGGAGAACGCCCCAAAGCCGATCGCGAGCGGCGATGCCTTGCGCATCGCAATGCCGGCCTTCGCTTCCAATCCGTTCTTCCCGGCCGACGGATCGGGGGACAATGGCATAGACATGGAACTGGCCCACGGCATCGCCGCGGCGCTTGGCGTCGAGCCGGTGTTCGACCGATCCGCCGCAACGTTCGACGATATCGTCAGACAGGTCAGTTCCGGACAGGCCGACATGGCGATTGGCAAGCTCAGCAGGACGCTTCAGCGCGGCCGGTCGATCATCTATTCCCGCCCCTACGCCATGCTGCGGCAAGGGCTGATCGCCAACCGCCTCAACCTGGCGCGTAT
>NZ_RZQA01000728.1:0-3336 GCF_004022915.1 Mesorhizobium sp. M7A.F.Ca.US.006.04.2.1 | reverse complement strand
CCCACTGGTCCCAATTGTAGATGTGCACGTCGGTGCCGCAGATCGCCGTCTTCTTGATCTTGATCAGCACGTCGTTAGGGCCGATTTCCGGCACCGGCACCTCTTCCATCCAGATGCCTGGTTCGGCCTTGGCCTTCACCAGCGCTTTCATCATGTTCGACATGCTTTTGTCCCTTGAAGCTCTTGTTCCGGAATCGCTTTTCGATTCCGGCTTGTCAGGAAATGACGCCGAGTTCGCGCCCGACGGCGGCGAACGCTTCCACCGCGCGGTCGATATCGGCGCTGGAATGCGCCGCCGACATCTGCGTGCGGATGCGCGCCTGCCCCTTTGGCACCACCGGGAAGGAGAAGCCGATGACATAGATGCCGCGCTTCAGCATGCGCGCGGCCATCTCCTGCGCCAGGCTGGCATCGCCCAGCATCACCGGGATGATCGGATGATCCGCTCCGGCCAGCGTGAAGCCGAGCTTGCCCATTTGCGACCGGAACCGCGCAGCGTTGTCGTAGAGTTTGTCGCGCAGCCCATCGCCGTCTTTGATCAGTTCGAACACCTTGATCGAAGCGCCGGCGATCGCCGGCATCAGCGTGTTGGAAAAGAGATACGGCCGTGAGCGCTGGCGCAACCAGTCGACCACCTGGCCTTTGCCCGAGGTGTAACCACCGGAGGCCCCACCAAGTGCCTTGCCGAGCGTCCCGGTGATGATGTCGACCCTGCCCTCGACGCCGCAATGCTCGGCCGAGCCGCGGCCGTTCTGACCGACAAAGCCGACGGCATGGCTGTCGTCGACCATCACCATGGCGTCATACTTCTCGGCGAGGTCGCAGACACCCCTGAGATTGGCGATGATGCCATCCATCGAAAACACGCCGTCGGTGGCGATCAACCGGAAGCGGCAGTCCCGGGCTTCCTTCAGGCGCGCCTCGAGATCGGCCATGTCGTTGTTGGCGTAGCGGAAACGTTTGGCCTTCGACAGCCGCACACCATCGATGATCGAGGCATGATTCAAGGCATCCGAAATAATGGCGTCTTCCTCGCCCAGCAGCGTCTCGAACAGGCCGCCATTGGCATCGAAGCAGGAGCCGTAAAGGATGGTGTCTTCCATGCCGAGGAAGGAGGAAATCGTCGATTCGAGCTGCTTGTGCTCTTCCTGCGTGCCGCAGATGAAGCGCACCGATGCCATGCCGTAGCCATAGCGGTCGAGCGCCTGCTTGGCAGCATTGCGCAAATCGGCGCTATCGGCGAGGCCGAGATAGTTGTTGGCACAGAAATTCAACACCTTGTCGCCGCCGACCTCGATCTCGGCCGACTGCGTCGAAGTGATCACCCGCTCCGACTTGTAGAGGCCTGCCGATTTGAGCCCCGCGAGCTCGCTGTCGATGTGGGAGAGGAATGCTGCGGTCATGACCTAGCCTCGTTTGATGTGGGCCGACTGTCGTCTCGTCCGCGCGAAAAATCCATCGCAAAAACGACCGGATCGGTGGCAAGCAGCACGATGCGGCCCCGATGTCGATCATCACGCGGCCGAGGAACGACGCCACGACAAAGGTTCTGGCCGATGACCGCTCAAATGCCGGTACGGTGCTAAACGAGCCGATAACCATTCCGCGATCTTTCCACGGCCGCCCCTTGCCGGACAGCCGTCGATTTCCAGTCCTGTTAACGTTTGCAGTTCAATGGTGCTCATACAAGAATCCCTAGGCAAGAATCCTTAGGCGAGAGGGCCGCCCCCGAAAATGTCGCAGCAGCCGGTGCAAACCGTTTCAGGCAAGCTCATACTGCTGATCAAGGCTGGCTATTGGCTGGCCCTGCTGATCATTGCGGCCATGGTGATCGCCTCCTTCATACTGCTGCAGCAGATGATGGCCACCCAACAGCACAATCACACCTTGCTCGACATCGTCAGCACACAAAAGACACTGTCGCAGCGCATCGTCTTCCTTGCCAGTGCAACGGGTGCCGGTTCACGCGACAAGCAACCGGCGCTGGTCAGCGCGCTCAAGCAGGCAACGGCGGAGTTCGAGACCAACTACGACCTGCTGCTCGATCAGACAGGAGCCGATCCGCAATCGCCGGCCAAGCTCGACCCGAAGTCGATCGAAAGCGTCCTCTTCGCCAAGCCCTTCCACCTCGACTATTTCTCCGTCGGGCTGATCGCCAATGGCGACCGCCTGATCTCGGCCTATGAATCGCAATTCAGCGGCAATGGCGGTTACAAGGGCGGCGGCGAACGCGTCAATCTCGACGCCTCAGTCGCCAATGCGACCTTGTCGGGTTATGCCGCGCTCGGCCAGCGCATCACTGCCGACGCCGACGACCGCTCCGAGAAGCTGCTCGCTCTCCATCGCACGCTGTTCTACGCCACAATCGGCGTCATCATACTGGTGGCGCTCTTCATCTTCAGGCCGATGTCGAACGCCATCCTGCGCAAGACGCATGAACTGATCGACGCGCGCAATTCCATGGCCTTCATCGCGGTTCATGACGGCCTCACCGGCCTGCACAACCGCACGTTCCTGACCGATCATTTCGACACGCTGATCAAGGGCACGCACCGGCGTCGCGAACGCCTTGCCGTCGTCCAGCTCGATCTCGACCGATTCAAGCAGATCAACGATACGCTCGGCCACGCCGCCGGCGACTATGTGCTGGTCGTCACGGCACAGCGCATGCGCGATTCCTGCCGGGCGTCGGATCTGTGCGTGCGCCTGGGCGGCGACGAGTTCGTCATGATCCTCGGCGGCGCCGGCGGCACCGAAGACATCAACATGCTGGCGCGGCGCATCCTGGCGCACATCAACGAGCCGATCGTCTTCCAGGGCACGACCATTCTCCCAGGCGCCAGCGCCGGCATCGCGGTCTATCCGATCGACGCCGACAATGCTGGGGATTTGCTGGTCCATGCCGACCTGGCGCTTTATTCCGCCAAGAAGCTTGGCGGTGGCAACTTCTCCTTCTTCTCCGAGGAACTGCGCCGCGAACTCGATTATCGCAAGCAGCTCGAGCACGACATCAAGGTCGCCATCGCGGAGCGGGCGTTCCAGGTCTATTTCCAGCCGCAGGTCTCGCTGACCAACGGCACGATCAGCGGCATCGAGGCGCTGGTGCGCTGGAACCATGCGGAGCGCGGCATGATCCCGCCCGGCGAATTCATCCCGGTCGCCGAGAAATGCGGCTTCATGCCCGAGATCGGCCGCATCGTCATCACCAAGGCGATCAACGAGGCGGCCAAATGGAATCGCGCCGGCATTGCCTTCGGACGGCTTGCCGTCAATGTTTCCGGCACCGAGCTGCGCGAGCACGATTTCGATGCGTTCTTGTTCGAGACGCTGGAAAAG
>NZ_RZQA01000727.1:0-3363 GCF_004022915.1 Mesorhizobium sp. M7A.F.Ca.US.006.04.2.1 | reverse complement strand
CCCCCTCAAGGGGGGAGATCGGCTGTCTCTTTTGGCTTCGCCAATCTCCAACGTTGAAGAATTCGCGGGACAGACAAGCGGCCAATCTCCCCCCTTGGGGGGGAGATGTCCGGTAGGACAGAGGGGGGCCTCGTAGAACTCAAAGCCTACGATGATTTCGCGAATTTTCATCCGCGCAATTCTGTCACGATTCCAAATACGTGTCCGCCCAGTTCGACACCGCCCAGCGCGGGTTGTTGGCGATGTTGCCGACGGTGTCTCGCGCGACGCTGATGAAACTCCATTCGGCGACGTTGATCAGCGGCAGGTCGGCAGCCACCGCCTTCTGGAACTCCTTGTAGAGGTCGGTGCGGGCTGATGCGTCGAGCGTCTCCGATGCCTTGGCGATGAGCGCATCGAGCGCATCGTTCTTGTAGCCGCCCTGGTTGGAGAACGGCACGCCGTCGGGAATGCCGCTCTGCACCAGGATGGTGGTCGAGATCGCCGGATCGCCGCGGAACACCGGCGGACCGACCGCGAGATCGAAGGCGTGGTCGGTGTAGACCGCCTTGATGTGCGCGGCCGAGTCGTTGTTGACCAGCTCAGCGTCGATGCCGATGGCGGCGAGCGCCTGGCGCAGATAGTCGCCGAACTGTTTTGTCTCGTTGAAATAGGGCGCAGGCAGCAGTTTCAGCGTGAAGCGCTTGCCGTCCGGGCCTTTCTTGTAGCCGGCTTCGTCGAGCAGCGCGTTGGCCTTGGCGACGTCGAAGGCATAGGTCGGCACATCGGCGGTGTAGAATTGTGGATCGTTCTTCGGCACCGGGCCGGTGGCTGTCGCGGCATAGCCGAGGAACACCGTCTTGACGACGAAATCCTTGTCGATGGCATGCGCGATCGCCTGGCGCACTTTGACATCGGCCAGTTCCTTGCGGCGATGGTTGATCTCGACGACGAGCTGATAGGTCAGCCCTTCGTAACCCTTGGTGATCACTTTCAGGCCCGGCACTTTCGAGATGCGGTCGAGGTCGGCCAGCGGCACGGCGGAAAAGGCCGCCAGCTGGATCTCTCCGGCCTCCAGCGCGCTCGCCGCGGACGTGCGATCCGGCAGCACCTGATAGATGATCTCGTCGAGATAGGGCTCGTCCTTGCCCCAGTAGTCGGTGTTTTTGGTCAGCCGGTAATATTGGCCGGCCTTGTACTCTGCGAATTTGAACGGCCCGGTGCCGATGGGCGCGTTGTTGGCCGGGTTGTCCTCGATCTTGCCGACCTCGTAGATGTGCTTCGGCACCACGCTGCTCAGCGCCGGCAGCGCGTTGCGGATCAACTGGAACGGCGTCGGCTTGGCGAATTTGAACACGGCGGTGAGATCGTCAGGGGTGTCGACGCTGGCCAGATCCTTGAACACGGTGCGGCCGAGATTTTGCAGCGGCTTCCAGATTTGCAGCGCCGAGAAGGCGACGTCGGCCGAGGTGAACGGTTTGCCGTCATGCCATTTGACGCCGTCGCGCAGTTTGAACGTCACCGAGAGCCCATCGGCGGCACCCTCCCAGCTCAGCGCCAGCCTTGGCGCGAGTCCGTCCTTGCCGTCGTAGGAGGCTTCGGCCAGCGTTTCGACGATCTTGCTGGAGATGAAGAAGACGCCGTTGGAAGCGACGATCGCCGGGTTGAGGTTGCGCGGTTCGGAATCGGCGGCAAGCACAAGCCGCCCGCCCTTCTTCGGCGTCTGCGCCCAGCCCGGTGTCGGGATGGCGGTGGAGGCCAGCAGCATTGCCGAGCCGGAAAGCATCGTGCGCCTGGAAATCGTGAAACCTGACATGATCGAACTCCGTCCCCTCCGCGACCCGGTTGGGCGCGCCAATACCCCTCGAACGCCGGCAAGCCCGCCAGCATCCTTGCGGCGGCGATTATGAGCCTTGCCGAGGGTTTCGCCAGAGACGGAATTGGCGCATCCTCGCTTGGCTTTGAAATTTTCGTCCGCTGGACCAGTTTGGAATATGCGCTTCTATCGCGTCAATCTGGTAGGACCAAATTGATGGGATATGCGACGGACAAAGGTATGATGACATGGAACGGTGCTGTTTGCCCTATTTCTGGCTGGACCAGAACGGGCAAAATGGTGCAGATTTGAGTCATGGCCAGGGGATCGCGAGCGGAACGGCCGGCGGTCCCAGGCAATTCAGGGAGAGAGAGATGAACATTGCTCCGGGCAAGAATGCCGTCGGCAATATCCCGTTCGACCAGGCAAGGGTCGACCGGCTGATGGAGGAGGCCGGCATCGATGTGCTGCTCGCCACCTCCAAGCACAACACGCAATACCTGCTGGGCGGTTACAAGTTCATCTTCTTCGCCGCCATGGATGCGATCGGCCACAGCCGGTACCTGCCGATCGTCGTGTACGAAAAGGGCGGGCCGGACCATGCCGCCTATATCGGCAACCGCATGGAGGGCGGCGAGCACCAGAACAATCCGTTCTGGACGCCGACGCTGCACGCCGCCTGCTGGGGCACGCTCGACGCCGCCAACCTTGCGGTCGAGCACCTGCAGAAGATCGGCAAGGCCGGCGCGCGCATCGGCATCGAGCCTGGCTTCCTGCCATCGGACGCCTATACGCTGATCCGCAAGGCGTTGCCGGATGCCAGGCTGATCGATGCGACCGACATGCTGGAGCGTATGCGCGCCATCAAGACCTATGCGGAGCTGGAGAAGCTGCGCACGGCCTCCGAACTGATCACCGATTCCATGCTGGCGACCATTGCCTGGGCGCGTGAAGGCACGACTAAAAGCGAGATCATCGAGCAGCTGCGGCGCGAGGAAACCAATCGCGGCATCCATTTCGAATATTGCCTGCTGACGCTGGGTGCCAGCCACAACCGCGCCGCTTCACCGCAGGCGTGGGAAAAAGGCGAGGTGCTGTCAATCGATTCCGGCGGCAATTATCACGGCTATATAGGGGACCTCTGCCGGATGGGCATTCTCGGCGAACCGGATGCCGAGCTCGAAGATCTGCTGGCCGAGGTCGAGACGGTGCAGCAGGCGGCCTTCTCAAAAGTCAAAGCGGGCACGCTGGGCGGCGACATGATTTCGCATGCCGAGGGCGTGCTGAAGGCTTCGAAGGTCGCGCCCTACACGGATTTCTTCGCCCATGGCATGGGGCTGATCACGCACGAGGCGCCGTTCCTGATGACCAACCACCCGGTGACCTATGAAGGCACCTATGCGGCCAAGCCGCTGGAGAAGAACATGGTGCTTTCGGTGGAGACGACCATGCTCCACCCGACACGGGGCTTCATCAAGCTGGAAGACACGCTGGCGGTGACGGACGCTGGTTATGTGATGTTCGGTGATCGGGGCCGGGGGTGGAACAGGGGTGGGACGGCCTAGCTG
>NZ_RZQA01000726.1:0-3367 GCF_004022915.1 Mesorhizobium sp. M7A.F.Ca.US.006.04.2.1 | reverse complement strand
GGTCAGACCTCTGGCGCTGCCGATGAGAGAAGGCGATGCCGCACCTCCTTGAAACCAATCCGGACCGCAAATGAAACAATCCCGCCATGCGTGCGGCATCGTGCCGACACAATCGCCGCCGATAAAGCGCGGGAAATGAGGGTTCGCGGCCATGACCAGCACAGCAAGATTCCATGCCATCGACAGCGACGCCGGATTGTCCGCACGCCTGCGCCCGGCCGACATCAACGTCCCGAAAATGGTCAGCCAGGCTGCCGGACCGTTCGAAGTACCCGCCGACACCGGCAAGGGACCATCCATGCGCGACGCGTTGATGACCGGCCTGCTGGTGATCTATCCGACCCTGGCCACGGTGGTGGCGATCGTCGCCGGCCTGGTGCTGGCCAGCGCCAACGGCACCTGAGCCTATTTCGGCCGCCTGAAAGCCTTCCGCTGCTTCTCGACCTCTTGGCGGCAGGCGCAGCCCTCGAGGTGGTCGTTGACCAGGCCCATGGCCTGCATGAAAGCGTAGACCGTGGTCGGGCCGACAAAGCTCCAGCCGCGCTTCTTCAGCTCCTTCGAGATCCGCACCGAGACGGCCGTTGTCGGGTTCGCGCGCAGATGGGCGAGGTCGACGATTTGCGGCCGCTCGTCCTTGCCGGGTTCGAACTTCCAGAACCAGGCGGCCAGTGAGCCGAATTCGTCCACCATTTCGCGGGCGCGCCTGGCGTTGTTGATGGTCGAGACGATCTTGCCGCGATGGCGGATGATGCCGGCATTGCCGAGCAGGCGCTCGACATCCTTGTCGGTGAAGCTTGCTACCTTGTCGAATTCGAAATTGGCGAAGGCTTCGCGAAAATTCTCCCGCTTGCGCAGTATGGTCAGCCACGACAGGCCCGACTGAAAGCCTTCCAGGCAGATCTTTTCGAACAGCCTGCGGTCGTCGGCCACAGGCCGGCCCCATTCATGATCGTGGTAGTGCAGATAGTCGGGCAGATTGCCGTGCCAGAAGCAGCGCGCGACACCGTCGGGGCCAGCGAGCAGGCCGGTGTTTTCCTTGTCCATAGGCCAAAATCCGTTCGTTAACGCGCTTTTGCGCGGCATTTACTGCGGCTTTACCAGATTCCTGAACCCGGCGGTAACCACACCAAAAGGTTTACTGACAAAGCCGCATTTTACGCATTCCGATTCATGTTTCGGTTGCTGCTTGCGCGCCAATGATCGCCGAACCGGGAGGACGTTTCCACCCGTTTGTATCAGACGATCAAGGTGCGTTACGATGAAGACAGTGTTGTTTCCCGTGCTCGGCGCCGTGGCTGTGTTTGCCGCCGGCGTCACACCCTCAATCGCCGGCGACCGCTATGCCGACAGGCCGCCGGTGATGGTGAGCCCCGACCTTTCCGCACCCTGGGTGCTGCAGCTTGGCCATGCGCCCGGCATCGTGCGCCAGAACCGGCAGGTGGTGCAGCAGCAGCGACGCCTGCGCCCGGCGCAGCCCGACCGGGTGCAGACGGCGGCGGTGCAGCCGCCGGCCAAGCGCATGGTCGCGCGTCCTCAGATCAACCCGATCTACCTGCCGCAGGAAGTCGACTATGACGGAGGCCAGAAGCCGGGCACGATCGTCATCGACACCACGCAGAATTTCCTCTTCCTGGTCGAGAAGAACGGCAAGGCAAGGCGCTATGGCGTCGGCACCGGCAAGCCGGGCTTCGAATGGTCGGGTACGCACAAGATCACCAACAAGCGCGAGTGGCCGGACTGGCGCCCGCCGGCGCAGATGATCAAGCGCGAAGCCGCCAAGGGCCGCTATTTGCCGACCTATCTTGCCGGCGGCATGGAGAACCCGCTTGGTGCCCGTGCGCTCTACCTCGGCACCACCGAATACCGCATCCATGGCACCAACCAGCCGTGGACGATCGGCGGCGCGGTGTCATCGGGCTGCATCCGCATGCGCAACGAGGACGTCGTCGATCTCTATGAGCGGGTCAATGTCGGAACCACGGTCGAGGTGATATAATAGTCCTTGCGAATCACCTGGCCGGCAAAGCAGTCCGCTTTTCGAGGCCAGTTTAGGGATACGGGGGACGGGCCGTATGGGGATGCGGCCGGTCAGGAAGGGCAGCACGGGAAACCGCGCTGCCCTTTCCGTTTTGAGCAGAAATCGAGGGCAAAAGGTCACCCACGCGTCGCGCAACGGGCATAGCGGTTCGCTTTCATGCTGCCCTTTGCCGCATTCTTTTGCTATCTGGGTGGCAAGTTCCACAAAAGAGTTCACCCATGCCTCTGTCCGAAGACAGCCGTTATCTCAAGGGCGGCCCGGTCGCCCAGCGCATCATCGCCGCCGTTGCCGAGGACGCAGCGATCGCCAAAGCCGAGGGTTTTCCGCCCAAGCTGATCTCGATCACCGTCGGCGACACCGATGCGGTGGACGTCTATGTGCGCAACCAGCGCGCCAAGGCTGAGCTCGCCGGCATCGATTTCGAGGAACGGCGCTTTCCCGCCACCATCACAGCAGGCGAGTTGGAAGCTGCGATCCACGGCCTGAATGCCGATCCGCGCGTTACCGGCATCATCATCCAGCGGCCCGTGCCAGCGCATATCCCCATCAAGACGCTGCAAGCGGCGGTGCATCCGCTGAAGGATGTCGAAGGCATGCATCCGGCCTCAATCGGCAACATCGTCTACAACCAGCTCGATCTCGCGCCTTGCACGGCGGCCGCCTCGGTCGAGCTGCTGAAGGAAACCGGCCTCGACCTCAAGGGACTGGAAGTCGTCATCGTCGGCCATTCGGAAATCGTCGGCAAGCCGATCGCCTTCCTGTTGATGAGCGAGGGCGCGACGGTGACGGTCTGCCATCACATGACGCGATCGGTCGCCGCCCATGCGCGGCGTGCCGATGCGCTGTTCGTCGCCGTCGGCAAGCCGCGGCTGATCAAGGCCGACATGGTCAAGCCGGGCGCTGCCGTCATCGACATCGGCATCAATTCCGAAATCGCCCCCGACGGCTCCAGCCGCATCGTCGGCGACGTCGACACTGAAAGCGTGCGCGAGGTCGCCTCCTGGATCACCCCGGTGCCGGGCGGCGTCGGTCCGATCACGGTCGCCATCCTGCTGCGCAACACCATGGTCGCGCTCAGCCGCCAGCGCGCGCTCTACGAGGCGACTTACGGCACGGCGGACAGGCTCGCGGCGGAGTAAGCGCCCGCCAAGGTCGTCCTATTCCGCCGCGATCAGGGTCTCTTCCAGAACACCTTCCGGCCTCGGCCCGCCATAAGCCCAGTCGAGCAGCTTGATCGTGTGCACCACCGGCATCTTCGCGGCGGAAGCAATTTGCGTGATGCAGCCGATGTTGCCGGTGGCGACGATCGAGGCCCCCGTCGCCTCGATG
>NZ_RZQA01000725.1:0-3370 GCF_004022915.1 Mesorhizobium sp. M7A.F.Ca.US.006.04.2.1 | reverse complement strand
GCTGCGTCCTACGGCTCGGTCTTCAGCGCGCGATTGAAAGCTGCAATCGTCATGTCGATCAGTTGCGCGTGAATATCACCGCGCGATCGTGCTCCACCGTCATCGCAAACCGGGTCGCCGATCTGTTCGGCCGCAATGATGCCGGCAGCGCCGGGCTTACATTCGCCGAACATGCTGTAGTGGCTCGCATCCGCGATCGTCGCATAGCTCGCCTTTGAAATTGCTTTTGCGATCTCGGATGCGTCGGCGGTCACGGGAATCTTTCCTGGTCGGCCAAGATTGACGATAGCGACCGGAATTTTGATACCGGCAAAGCTTTTGACATCGAAGACATCGGATGGGGCAGGATCGATCGCCATGGCGAAATGAATGCGCTCATCCCGGTTGTCCCGACCGGCGGCCTGCAAATCCATGGCGTGAAGATCGACGCCGCTTTGCCTGACCCAGTCGCAGAGCGAGGCATTGAGCAGGTCCGTATCGCAATAGGCCGCCAGCAATTTCGGATCGATGCGGGCACCGGCTATCGCCAGCGCCGTGTTGCCGCCCATGGAAAGACCGAGGACGCCTACTTTGCCTTGTTCGAGGTGCCCTGCGAAGAAAGCGTCCTTCGCCGTCGCGGTCAGGGCAGCCGTGAGATCGGCGGGCCGCAACCAGAGTTTCATCGTCTCGGCGGCGGATCTGTTTTTCCCCGTATTTCCCGGGTGTGTGGGAGCGGCGACGACGAATCCCTGCCTGGCCAGAGGCGTTGCAATCCAGCTCAGGGCGTGTGGGGTTCCCGCCAGGCCAGCGCCATGCGAAAGCAGGATAAGCGGGAATTTTCCGCCAGCGATAGGCGCATCGCGCATGGCGGCCGTTCCGGCGAAAAGCGCGGTGTCGCCTGATATAACCATCTCGCCGCCCGGTTGCGCGGGATACCAGACCGTCACATCGAAATCGATGCCGCGCTCCTTGGATGGGGCAGGGAACTGACGAACGCCGACATTGTCGCCGGCGTCTGCGGGGTGTTGCATGAGCGCCGTGGAAACAGCGACGGCGCAGAGCATAGTCCAGAATTTCATTGAAATCTCCGTTGTCGAACGCGCCCTATAGGTGGCAAGGCCGGAGGCTACAGCGTCCGGGCAAGCTGGCGGTCATGTTCGATTGCAGTGTTAGCGACCCAATGTCAGCGGATCGGAGCGAAGTCCGCGACCTTGATCGCGATCAAGGACGTGCTTTATCGCGATTGAGTACCGTTCAGTGCGGAACGGCGCTGCCGATTTCAGCCGCCCGCCGGTTCGCAAGCGAGGGCGCCGCGTCAGGCGCGTTCCGGTCCCGCCAGGCGAGCGGGGTCATATCGGTGACGCGGCGGAATTCGCGGTTGAAGTTCGACTTGGTCTGGAAGCCGACCGCAAACATGATCTCCGTCACGGACTGATCGGTCTCGCTCAGCAGCCGGCAGGCCTCGGTGATGCGGTGTCCGTTGACATATTGCGAGACGTTCCTGGCCGTGGCCCGGTTGATCGCCATTGAGATCTGCCGTGCTGGAATTCCGGCGCGCCGGGCAAGCCGGTTGAGGTTGAGATTGGCGTCGCGATATAGTTTTTTCTCCTGCATCAACTCGTTGACCCTGGCGATCGCATCGGCGTTCTCGCCGGCGTCGGGTGGGGACGGAGTCTCGACGGGCTCGGCGGCATTGAGCGGGACATGGCTTTGGCTGGCCGCAGCCGCCGCCATGCCGACAATGACGAGCATGAAAAGATTGCCGATGCCGATCACGGTTGCCGCGCGAGCGCCATGTCCCGACGCCAGATCGAAGGACACCAGCATGTCGACGGCTCCCGACAGGCACAGCGTAGCTGCCGCGAAAAGGATGGCCCTGTAGACCGGGACCGCGCCGTCGAAGGGCGCAAGGCGAAGCCCGTCGGCGCCGGAGCGAAGCAGCCAGAGAATGGCGGCGGCGTAGGTGAAATCGATTGATGTCAGCGCCACGTCGATCGCCTCGCGCCAAAAGATTATCAGCATGATGATGATGACCGCGGGTGTCGCGTGGAGCCCCAGCAGGGCCGGCCACCGGCGGTCGCTGGTGCGAACCAGGCTCGATACGCCGGCGTAGAGCAGAGACGGCATGATCGCGGCGGATACGGGGGCGATATAGCCGACTTCGCTGATGCCATAGCCCCAGCGCAGTCCGGTGAGCACCGATTGCAACGCTGCAACAAGGATCAGGGCGAGAAACGGCAGGTTCGGTGCTGCCTCATCCTGGCGGCTGGCGACGACCCAAAGCAGGATGAACAGCGACAGGGCGACGACGAAGGGTAAGGGAACAAACGGCATGGATCGGGTGCGGGCTCGCGTGTTGATGCGCGGCAGACCGTAGCCGATGTGATTTGATTCCCAAACTCGCTTGTGCCGTCTGCGTGCCGGCGATCAAGCTCAGGCGAACTTCACCAGCATCAGGCTGAAGCAGCCGATGAACAGGAAGGCCGAGAAGGCGAGCGCCAGCGGGCGCAGGCCGCGCGAGCGCAACTGAGAGATGTCGGCCTGCAGGCCCATGGCGGCCAGGCCCATGGTCAGCATGATGGTGGTGGCGAGCGCCATTGCCGATTTCACCTCGGTGGGCACCGTGACCAAGCTGTTCAACGCCACGACAGCGACGAAGGCGGCGACGAACCACGGCATGGGCGGCCGCGCCGCCACCTCACTGCTGCTCCTGCCGCGCGCCATCAGGCCGAGCGCGACGACCATCGGCGCCAGCATGGCAACGCGGGTCAGCTTGGCGACGGTGGCGATCTCGCCGGACTGGGTGCCGTTCTGAAAGCCGGCGCCGATGACTTGCGCCACCTCGTGGATCGAGGCGCCGGCCCACAGGCCGAAAGCGTGCTGGTCGAGGCCGAGCATGGGCGCCATGAGCGGGAAGCCGAGCATGGCGACGGTGCCGAACAAGGTGATCGAGGCGACGGCGTAGGTGACGTCCTCGTCGCGCGCATCGGTGACGATGTTGGTGGCGACGATGGCCGAAGCGCCGCAGATCGAGGTGCCGGCGGCGATCAACTGCGCCAGCTTGGCGTCGACGCCGATCAGCCGGCCAAGCGTGATGGTGAAAACGAAGGTGGCGCCAAGCGTCGCCGCGACAATGCCGACGCCGCCAGCGCCGATCGAGACCACCTGGCCGAGCGTCAGCTGGAAGCCGAGCAGCACGATGGCGAAGCGCAACAGGCGCTTTTGCGAGAATGCGATACCGGCTTTGGCGTGCACGGGCGTGCCGAGCACGTTGGAGTAGATCATGCCGGCGACGACGGCGAGGATCATTGGACTGAACAGCGCGAAGCCGGAAACATTGCGCGCCGAGAAGGCGACGGCAGTGATCATCGTGACCAGCACGATGCCGGGG
>NZ_RZQA01000724.1:0-3374 GCF_004022915.1 Mesorhizobium sp. M7A.F.Ca.US.006.04.2.1 | reverse complement strand
GTTCCGCTAATGGCGGTGAGCTTGCCGAAACCTGAAAGCAGGAAGATGACCGCGAGCAGGACGCGGCCGAGGAGGATGGTGGTCGAGGCATTGGATGCGCCGGAACCGGCGACTGAAATGTTGGTGGACATGGTGGCTCTCCGGGATGGGTTGATGCCGGGGAGATAGAGCAAACCGACTGTTCACCAAAGCCACCAGACTGGCGACACATTGTTCACAGTACTTACGTTTCCGTGATCGGGCGGCCTGCGCAAAATTCGCTTCGGGTGAGGTCGTGACGGGAGTAAATTCTCCCCTCACGAAATATCGGGCTTTTGGTGACGCAATTCCGGACCGAAAACCGCAGACACTTTTCCTGGAATTGCCTACCCCGGATGCGTCATATCCTCCGGCCGCACCAGGCGGTCGTAATCGGCTTCGCTGACCAGCCCGGTGGCGAGCGCTTCCTCGCGCAAAGTGGTGCCCTTCTTGTGCGCGGTCTTGGCGATCTTGGCGGCATTGTCGTAGCCGATGGTCGGCGCCAGCGCCGTCACCAGCATCAGCGATCGGTCGAGTGCCGCCTTGATGTTGTCTTCGCGGGCCTCGATGCCGACGACGCAATTGTCGGTGAAGGAGACCGAGGCGTCGGAGAGCAACTGCACCGACTGCAGGAAGTTGTAGGCCATCAGCGGATTGTAGACATTGAGCTCGAAATGACCCTGGCTGCCGGCGAAGGTGAGCGCCGCATTGTTGCCGAACACCTGTACGCAGACCTGCGTCAGCGCCTCGCACTGGGTCGGATTGACCTTGCCCGGCATGATCGACGAGCCCGGTTCGTTTTCCGGCAGCGACAGTTCGCCAAGGCCCGAGCGCGGGCCTGAGCCGAGGAAGCGGATGTCGTTGGCGATCTTGAACAGCGCGGCGGCCGCCGCATTGATGGCGCCGTGCGAAAACACCATGGAATCATGGGCCGCCAGCGCCTCGAACTTGTTCGGCGCGGTGACGAAGGCGATGCCGGTGATGGAGGCGATGCGATCCGCGACCCTTTCGGCGAAGCCGACCGGCGCGTTGAGGCCGGTGCCGACGGCGGTGCCGCCCTGCGCCAGTTCCTGCAACCCGGGCAACGTCAGCTCGATGCGCTTGATCGACGAAGCGACCTGCGCGGCATAGCCCGAAAATTCCTGGCCAAGCGTAAGGGGGGTGGCATCCTGCGTGTGCGTGCGGCCGATCTTGATGATGTGATTGAACTCTCTGCTCTTGGCGGCGAGTGCCTTGTGCAGGTGCTTCAGTGCCGGCAACAGATCGTGCACGATGCGTTCGGCGCAGGCGATGTGCATGGCTGTCGGATAGGTGTCGTTCGACGATTGGCTCATATTGACGTGATCGTTGGGATGCACCGGCTTCTTGGAGCCCATGACACCGCCCAGCATCTCAATCGCCCGGTTGGAGATCACCTCATTGGCGTTCATGTTGGACTGGGTGCCCGAACCGGTCTGCCAGACCACCAGCGGGAAATGCTCATCGAGCTTGCCGTCGATGACCTCTTGCGCCGCCTCGACAATCGTCTTGCCGATCGCAGGATCGAGCCGCTTGAGCTCCATGTTGGCTTCGGCCGCCGCCCGCTTGACGATGCCCAATGCGCGCACGATCGACGCCGGCTGCTTCTCCCAACCGATCTTGAAATTGCCGAGCGAACGCTGCGCCTGCGCGCCCCAATACCGGTCGGCGGCGACTTCGATGGGACCGAACGTGTCGGTTTCGGTTCTGGTCTTTGCAGCGGTCACGGGTCTCTCCTTGTCGAAGTCGGCAACGGCGTATCGCGTTGCACAAACGGCTTCAAGCGGAGAATGCGGGCGGCGAGGATGCAAATCGGTTGAAGGCGCGGCGCGTCTCTCCTTCTCCCACAAAGGGGAGAAGGGAAGGACTGCGCAGTTTCGGCCTCTCACCCCAGCGGCGGACCGACAATGTCGATGCCGTTTTTTGCGCAAAGCTGCACCAGTGCCGCGATGATTTCCGGTGTTGGTTCCATCAGCGGCGGCAGTTCGGGCTGTTCGGCGGGACGGCTCGCCTGACGCAGCATCGTCTCAAAATCCGAACCGCGCGTGATGGTGAGGGTGCGCGCACCTTCCGGGGATTCGACCCGGTAGGTGTGCGGCAGGCCTTTCGGTGCGATGACGGTTTCGCCGGCGTCCGCAATGCGTTCGTGGCCGTCGATCTGAAAGCGCAATCTCCCCTCCAGGATGTGAAACACTTCGTCTTCCCTGCGATGCTCATGCAGCGGCGGCGAGTCGCCATAGGGCATGTGATGCTCGACGACGCAGGTGCCGTCCTCTCCTGCCATCGACGAGACGTGGATCGCGACGAGCGTGTTGTTGAACCAGAAGAGTTCCTTGCCTGTGATCGTGCCGGGGGTCATTGTCATGGCGTGTCTGATCCTTCTGTTGCCTGTGCCTGCTGGGCCGATGACGATCTAGCCAGGGATACGCCGACAACGGAAATCGAATGATCGTATGGGGCGAATTGATGCGATGAATTTGAACGCGCTCGACCTCAATCTCATCAAGGTGTTCGACGCCCTTCTGCGGGAGAGAAGCGTTACGCGTGCCGGCGAGCAGATCGGCCTCAGCCAACCTGCCGTCAGCGCTGCGCTCAATCGCTTGCGACATCTCCTCAACGACCAGCTGTTCGTGCGACGGGGCAATGACATGATGCCGACACCGCGCGCCGAGAGCATGGCCGAGCCGTTGCGCGTGGCGCTTCGCGAGATCGAACGCGTCTTCCATTCGGCCAAGGCGTTCGATCCGGCGGAACTGGAGCGAACCTTCACGTTCATGGGGGCGGATTTCTTTTCCATGATGCTGATGCCAGCGCTGGCGGCACGCATCGCTGGCGCCGCGCCGCGCGCGTCGCTAAGGTTTCTCGATAGCGCGCGCGGCGATGTCTCGCGGCTGCTCCAGGACGATGAAATCGACGTAGCGCTCGAGCGTCCGCTGGAGGTCTCCGACTGGGTCTCAAGCACGCCTCTGTTCCATTCACCATTCGCCATCATCGCCGCGCACGACAACGCTGCGATCAGGCAGGCGGGAATCATGGAAGGCAAGACTCTGCCGATCGACCTCTTCTGCGAGCTGCCCCATATTCTTCGTTCTATCGACGGGTCGATGTCGGGCTCCACCGACGAGGCGCTCCGCAAGATCGGGCGGACGCGCCGTGTAAGCCTGACCCTGCCGCACTTTCAGGCTGTCGCATTAGCCGTGGCAAATGGAAACCACCTGTCGGCGGTGCCCAGGCAGTTCGCGGTTTGGGCGGCCGAGACCCTGCCGCTCGTCATCTTTGAACCGCCGCTTCCCATTGCTGTTCCGGAAATCAGGATGTACTGGCACGCGCGCCACGAC
>NZ_RZQA01000723.1:0-3376 GCF_004022915.1 Mesorhizobium sp. M7A.F.Ca.US.006.04.2.1 | reverse complement strand
GCGACCGCCGAGGCTTACCGTCTCGTGGATGCTCCGCGATGAGCGGCCGCTGGGCACGGGCCATGCTGTCGGCTTACCGATTCGCGGGTGCGGCAGCCTATCCGCTGGTCGGGCCCTACGTTGCCTGGCGCACCTCGCGCGGCAAGGAAGACCGCTACCGCCGCCGCGAGCGCTATGGCGTCGCCGGCCGCGCGCGCCCCGACGGGCCGGTGATCTGGATCCATGCCGCGAGCGTCGGTGAGACCATAGCCGTCGTGCCGCTGGTCGAAAGCATTCTCGACTATGGCGTCAACATCGTGCTGACGACCGGCACGGTGACCTCTGCGCAGGTCGCCGACGAGCGGCTCGGTGACCGGATCATCCATCAATATGTACCGCTCGATCTCAAGCCGGCGGTCAGCCGGTTCCTCGATCACTGGCAGCCGGATCTGGCAATCATCGCCGAATCCGAGATCTGGCCGATGACCATCCTCGAGCTTGGCGCGCGCCGTGTGCCGCAGGTGCTGGTCAATGGCAGGCTGTCCGACCGCTCGTTCAAATCGTGGAAGAAACGGGCCAACATCGCCGAGGCGCTGTTCGAGAACCTGGCTCATGTCGTGGCGCAGTCGGATGTCGATGGCGAGCGGTTTCTCGCGCTCGGCGCGCGGCCGGTGACGGTGTCGGGCAACCTCAAGGTGGACACGTCGCCGCCGCCGGTCGACGAACGGGCGCTGGCGACACTGCGGCGGCAGATAGGCACGCGCCCGACCTGGGCGGCGATCTCGACCCATGACGGCGAGGAAGTGGTCGCGGCTGAAGTCCACGCGACGCTGCACAAGCGCCACCATGGTCTTCTGACGATCGTCGTTCCGCGTCATCCCGATCGAGCCGAGGCGCTTGCGGCGCAGATTTCCGGCATGGGCCTGAAAGTCGCGCGGCGCAGCAAGGGCGACAGGATCACGGCCGACACCGACATATTGCTTGGCGACACGATCGGCGAGATGGGGCTCTATCTCCGGCTGACGGAAATAGCCTTCGTCGGCCGCTCGCTGACCTCCGAGGGTGGCCAGAACCCGCTGGAGCCGGCCATGCTCGACACGGCGGTTCTCGCCGGGCGCAATGTGCAGAATTTTCGCGAGGCCTACCAGCGTCTCCTCGACAGCGGCGGCGCCAAGCTGGTGCGCGATCGCGACATGCTGGCCGGCGCCGTCAATTTCCTCCTGACCAACGAAGTGGCGCGCCACGAGATGATGGCGGCAGGCATTGCGACCGTCGACGAGATGCGCGGTGCGCTGGCGCGTACGCTGAAATCGCTTGAGCCCTACATCCAGCCGCTGGTCGTCAAGTCGCGCCTGAAGGGCGCGAACGGGCGCTAGCGTGGCCTCGGAAGCACCACCATTCTGGTGGGAAGAGCCGGACTGGCGGGTCCTGGCACTGTTGCCGCTGTCGGCCATCTATGCGGCTGCCGCCGGCCGCGGCATGCGGCGGGCCAAGCGTGAGAAGATCGAAGCGCCTGTTCTGTGCATCGGCAATTTCACGGTTGGCGGCACCGGCAAGACACCGGTGGCCATCGCGCTCGCCAAGCAGGCCAAGCGCATGCATCTGAAACCAGGCTTCCTGTCGCGCGGCCATGGCGGCTCCTTCGCCGAGCCGCACGTGGTCGATATCGACCACGACAGCGCCCGGCATGTCGGCGACGAACCGCTGCTGCTCGCCGAACACGCGCCGGTGGCGGTGACGCCGAACCGCGCCGCCGGCGCCCGGCTGCTGCTGGAACGGAATGGCTGCGATTTCCTGATCATGGACGATGGCTTCCAGAGCGCCCGCATCCACATCGACTATGCGCTGGTCGTGGTCGATGCGCGCTACGGGATCGGCAACGGCCGCGTCATTCCGGGGGGGCCGCTCAGGGCCAAAATCGTCGACCAGCTGGTTTTCACCAGCGGGTTGTTGAAAATGGGCGAGGGCACTGCCGCCGACAGCGTGGTCCGCCAGGCGGCACGCGCCGGCCGGGCGATCTTCGAGGCCCATACAGAGCCACGCGGCAAGGCAGGGCTTGCCGGCAAGCGGTTCCTCGCCTTCGCCGGTATAGGCCATCCCGAGAAATTCTTCGACACGGTGCGCGAGGCCGGCGGCGAACTGGCATTGACGCGGCCGTTTCCGGACCATCATTTCTATGCGGAGGACGAACTTGCCGAGTTGGCGGCGACCGCACGCACTGAGGGGCTGGTGCTCATCACCACCGCCAAGGACGCCGCCCGGCTGCGCCACGGCGCCTCACAGGACTTTCTCGACCGGCTCGAGGTGCTGGAGATCGACACGGTCTTCGAACTCGATCACGTTCCCGAGCGCATCATCGACGAGACGCTCGATGCCTGGCGCCAGCGCAAGCTGAAGGGTTAACTGCGCTTACGCAGCTCCGGATGCATCTCGATTTCACGGCGCAGCGAGGCGGTGGCGCTGATATAGGGCTCTTGCCTTGCGACGCTCCAGTACTTCAACTCGTCGAGCGGAATGCTTTCGCCTGTCACCGCGCAGCGCACGAACGCGCCGGGACTGGTAACCTGGAAGTCGCCATCCAGATAGCGGATGCGGGCTTCCTTGCCGCCGGGGCCTTCGAAACGGTTCATCATGCGGGGACGCCAGGGTTCATGAGGATTTCATCGCCATAAATTCCCGGCGAGGTCAAGCATGAGACAAGCCTGAGACAATGCTGAACGCTTATTGTGAAGCGGAAAAATGTTGTTGGTGGGCCGCAATGGACGTTTCCTCCACTCGTCTTCCCGCCCTGCTTAGGGAAGTGATGACGCCGCAAGCCGTGCCCTTGGGGCAGGCTGATCCCGTGATGACGGCACTGGTCAAGGCGCTGGTCCAACCGCCGGCGCCGTCTCTGCTCGCGCAGCAGACAGCGCCGGCGCTGTTGATTTTGCCGGCGGCGCCGATGGCCGTCAAATCGCAGCAGATCGCATCCGCTGGCATCGTCGAGGCCTATCTTGCCCAGCTTGAGACGGGCGAAGAGGCGGCGTTGGCAACAGTCGTGGCGAGAAAGGCAAAACCCGAAGCCGAAACGCTGCGAGCCTTCTTGCCGCCTTCGACAACCGCCAATGACAATGCCTCCGCCAGGGTTGCGGGGCTGTCATTGCTTTCGCTTATCCCGCCGCAGGCTCCAATCCCGCGCAACGCTGCCGCCCTGGGTACGCCGGCGGGCAGGTACAGGCCGGCCAATCAATCCCATGGTGCGGTGCCGAACCCTGAGCAGTTGCTGGTGGAAATTGGCTTTGTTTCGATAATGGCCGGTTTGCTGGGAGCGGTGATCCTTGGGTTCGTTTTGTTGTTGCGTCGCTGAGCTTCGAATCGGCCGGTGTTACATATAGGTCCGGAAGGCCTATCGCTCGAC
>NZ_RZQA01000722.1:0-3376 GCF_004022915.1 Mesorhizobium sp. M7A.F.Ca.US.006.04.2.1 | reverse complement strand
CGCCAGGACCGTGGAAAAGTTCGGCGGCATCGATATCTGCGTCAACAATGCCAGCGCCATCCAGCTCACCGGCACGCTGGAAACCGACATGAAGCGCTACGACCTGATGCATCAGATCAACACGCGCGGCACCTTCCTGGTGTCCAAAATGTGCATTCCGCACCTGAAGTTGGCCAGCAATCCTCACATCCTGAATCTGGCACCGCCGCTCGACATGAAGGCCAAGTGGTTCAAGAATCATGTCGCCTACACGATGGCCAAGTTCGGCATGTCGATGTGCACGCTGGGCATGAGCGCCGAGTTCGCCAAGGACGGCATCGCCGTCAATTCACTGTGGCCGATTTCGACCATCGACACGGCAGCCGTGCGCAATCTGCTGGGCGGCGCGACGGTGGCGGCAATGAGCCGTTTGCCCGACATCATGGCCGATGCTGCGCATGCCATCTTCATGCGGCCGGCGCGCGAAGCGACCGGCAATTTCTACATCGACGAAGAGGTGCTGCGCGCCGAGGGCGTCAGCGATTTCTCGATCTATGCGCCTGATGCGACCGGGCCGCTGGCCGGCGACTTTTTTGTTCCCGACGAGGTGTTTGCCCGCACGGACAGCAAGATCAGGAATATTTACTAGAGCTCTTCGTTTTGACGCGACGGGCGTCGAGCCAAGCCCTTCGCCACCAGCAGAGTCATGGGAAAGCCCTGCTCGAACAAGGCGGTAGGGCATCGTTCCTGCGGGATTGATTCAACGTCCGGCAGGCGCAGGCTCACGCCTCGTCCTTCTTGCCTTTGCTCAGGCCCATCAGCCGGTCGATATAGGCGAGCATGAGCGCCGAGACGACGAAGGCGAGATGGATGATGGTCAGCCACATCAACTGGTCGGTCGTGTAGGACGATGAGTTCAAGAACACCTGCAAGAGGTGGATCGACGAGATGGCGACGATGGTCGAGGCAACCTTGACCTTCAGCGAACCGACATCGATGGTGCCCAGCCAGTGCACACCGCCGTCCTGGTCGTCGAAGCGGCTGACGAAATTCTCGTAGCCCGAGATGATGACCATCACCACCAGCGAGGCAACCAGCGCGGCATCGATCAAGCCGAGCATCTTCAGGATGGTGTCGGTGTCACCGAGCGTGAACGCCAGGCTAATGAACTCATAGAGCTTCTTGCCGAAGGACAGCGCATAGACGGCCAATGCCAGGGCCAGGCCTATATAGAAAACGACGAGCAGCCAGCGTGAAGCGAGAATGATCGATTCGATGGCGAGTTCGAGACGCTTCATGGGATGATTCCGGCTGGTTATCTCTCAGACAATGGCCGTATTCGACGAGGCCGCCACCGTTTGCAAGACAAAAAACCCCGCCGAACAAAGTCCGGCGGGGCTCAATGCGTCCCGCTGGAGTCGGGACGGGGCAGGGAACGCCCAGCACCGAATCTGGGGTGGCTGCGCTCGCGATTCAATGAGCCGTGTCTAACGCCCGTACAATTCTTGTTGAACCCCGCACATCCATTCACCCCCGGCTGTGCCGGGGGTGGATGCTTCTCTTGCCGATTCCACAAACCGGGTCATGATTTTGAAATCATGACCTAATTGTTGCTGGCGACCGGTGCCACCAGCGAGGTGATGCGGCGGATGGCGACGCGGCGGTTCTCGCGGTTGGGCGCCGCCGTGTTGACCTTCAGATACTCCTCGCCATAGCCCTGTGTCGTCAGGTTTTCCGGCGGGATGCCGAAGGCATTGGTCAGAGCCTCCGCCACCGCTTCCGCACGGCGATCGGAAAGAGCGAGGTTAGCCTCCGGTGTGCCGACCGCGTCGGTGTGACCTTCGATCAGGAAGGTCTCGGCCGGGTTCTTCTTCAACAGCTTCTCCATGGCCGTCGCTACGCCCTCGAGCTTCTGCACCTCGGTGTCGGAGATGGAGGCCGAACCGAATTCGAAGTTGAGCGTGTCGAGATCGACGCGACGTGCGATGTCGCGCACGCGGGCCGAACGCTTGACCTCGTCGATCGAATAGAGGCGCTGGACCTTCTCGACCGGGGGCTGTTCGAGGAACTCGTAGTAGTCATCGGGGCTCTCGACGTCCTCGGAATCGAGGATGTATTCCCGGCGCGGGATGGTCAGCCGCATCGGCGGCAGGTCGTCGCCGGGATCACGCCAGTCGCTGTCATCCTCATAGTGCCGCTCGTCGACATAGCTCAGCACATATTCGCGTCCATCCGGCGCAATGCGCGAACGCTGGATAACGTCGCCATAGCGGTTGCGGATGGTGACGATCCGGACACCGTTGTCGCGCTCGACGATTTCCCGGGTGCGATCGCCCGACAGATCCTCATAGTAGACTTCTTTGGCACCGCGGGTGACGCGCGGGGCATCATTGCTCTGGACAAATGTCTGGTTGTTGAACTGCAGGATGACGCGATCGCCGAGTTTCCTGACGACGTCGACGCCTTTCGGACGCCGACGATCGCGGGCGATCTCATCGGGCGCACGCTCTACGCGCGTGCCCTTCTCCTCGGTCACCGGGACGATCTTCTCGGGCTTGATCTCCTGCTGTGCGGCCCTGTCGTCGGTGGGCGGCGGACCCTGGTCGACGGGAGCAGCCACCGGCTTGCGGCCCTGATCGCCACCTTGCTGGGTATTTTGCCCGCCATTCTGCTGCTCGCCATCCTGCGGGACGATCTTGTCGCCCTGCTTGCGTCCGCCTCTGCGCTCGGCGTCCTTCTGGCTGTCCAGGATGGGAGCGGCGTTTGGATCGGCCGGTGCTTCGCCTTGCACCGGGTTTTCTCCCTGTGCCGGTGCTGCCGTCTGACCATTGGCCGGTTGTTCGCCGGTGGCGGGTTGTTCGGCCGTCGCCGGCTGCTCGCCAGCAGGTTTCCTGCCGTGCTTCTTCGTCGTGTCCTGGGGCTGCTCGCCTTGGGCCGCCGGCTGCTCGCCGGCAGGGGCCGTCGCCTCTCCAGCGGGAGCTTCCTTCGGCGCCGGGGCGACTTCAGGTTGGGCTTGCTGATCCTGCTTGTTCTTCTTGCGCGGCTGGGCCTGCTCGCCGGGCTGATTGTCGTTGGCCGGCGCGACCTGTTCGGCCGGCGTCTGCTCAGTCTGCTGCTGCTGGTCACGCTTCTTCCTGAGCGGCTGCTGTTCCCCTGCGGGTGCTGCCTGTTCGGCCGGCGCCTGCTCGGTCTGCTGCTGCTGGTCACGCTTCTTTCTGCGCGGCTGCTGTTCCTCTGCGGGTGCTGCCTGTTCGGCCGGCGCCTGCTCGGTCTGCTGCTGCTGGTCACGCTTCTTCCTGCGCGGCTGCTGTTCCTCTGCGGGTGCTGCCTGTTCGGCCGGCGCCTGCTCGGTCTGCTGCTGCTGGTCACGCTTCTTCCTGCGCGGCTGCTGTTCTTC
>NZ_RZQA01000721.1:0-3381 GCF_004022915.1 Mesorhizobium sp. M7A.F.Ca.US.006.04.2.1 | reverse complement strand
GCCGCGGCGCTTCTTGGCTTCCTTGCGCGCCCTGTTGTCCTTCGACAGGGCATCGCGGATGAGATCGTCGGTCAGGATCAGGCGCACATCGGCAATCGCGTCATAGGGGACGCGCACCGTCGGCTCCTCGCCATAGGCTGCCTTGTCGCGCTCGATCAGCACATCGTCTTCGCCGGCTTCGGCGATCTTGCCCTTGAAGCGCTTGCGGTCGGCGACGACGATCGATGTTTCCATCTTCACCAGATGACCCGTCCAGGTCGTGAAATCCGATTTGCGGACCAGCGGCCGGTCGATGCCGGGCGACGAGACTTCAAGATGGTAGGCCTTTTCGATCGGATCATCGACATCGAGCGCCGGCGACACCGCGCGGCTGACCTCTTCGCAATCCTCGACGGTCATGGTGCCGTCCTCGCGTTCGGCCATGATCTGCAGCGTCAGCCCGTTCTGGCCCGACAGATGCACCCGCACGAGGCGGAAGCCGATGCCGCGCAGAACCGGCTGGACGATCAGCGCGATGCGCGCATCGATGCCGCTTTCGCGGATGATGCGATCGTCGCCCTCGCTTGCCGTTGCAGTCATTGAAGCCCTGTCGTTCTCTACCAAGTTATCGGCAGGTAATAAAAAAGAGCGGGACCGGGTGGACCCACTCTTCGTCATACCGACCAAGAATTTGAGGCTGATATAGACGATCGCGGCCTGTGTTTCAAGCCCGCTATGCTGGTCGGGCAACGCTGCCATCGAGGTGGCCCCGCCAGCGTTGCATGGAGCGCATGGCGCCCATGCGGCGGCCCCCATGGGATCGGCGCTGAAACGCACCTACTTACCCTGCGCTGCACAAAGGTGGCCGTGCGTCACACGTGCGCGAAAGGACATGATCATGAGCAATCGCAAGATATTTTCTGCAATAGGCGACTTCTTCACCGTATTCGGCAGCGCCGTGGCCGCTTCACGGGCCGTGGAAGCCGGTCGCAGGCCGCGCGCCGACGACCTGCGCAACCTCGGCGTCGAGCCTGCCGCCTTCGATCGCATCGGCCGCCGCTTCCAGCTTTGACGCAATTCCGGACGGAAAACCGTTTCACACTTTTCCTGGAATTGCTCTAAGACCGCGAGCTTATTTCCGAATGAAGGTAAGATAGGCGGGCCGCCGGCCCTCACGAATGGCCTTGGCCTCGTAACGGGTGCCCGGCCAACCATCATAGGGCCGGTGCCAGTCCGCCGCCTCGCAAGCCTGCCATGCGAACGCGCCATGCGCGCGGCAATGCAGCAAGGTCCAGTTGACATAAGTGTCGATGTCGGAGGCGAAGCGGAATTTTGAACCAGGCTTCAGCACGCGCGCGAACCGCTCGAGATTGACCGGGCTTACGAAACGTCGCTTCCAGTGTTTCTTCTTCGGCCAGGGGTCGGGATAGAGCAGATCGAGGCCGCCGAGCGAGGCCTGCGGCAGCCAGTCGAGCAGCCTTGTGGCGTCGTCGTCATAAACCCGCAGATTGGCGAGCGGTTTCTCGCGCACCGCCATCATCATCTTGGCCATGCCGTTGACGAAGGGCTCGACGCCGATAAAGCCGATCGAAGGCGCCTCGGTCGCGCGGTGCAGGAGATGTTCGCCACCGCCGAAGCCAATCTCGAGGCGAACCGCGCTGACATCGGTTTGAAACAGAGTTTGCAGATCGGCCGGCGGCTCGGCCGCCAGATCGAGCCGATATACACCGAAGCCGCTTTCCAGCGCGGCCGCCTGTTGCGGACGCATGGTCTTGCCGCGCCGGCGACCGAAAAAGGCTTCGGTCGCGCGGCTTGGTCTGTCCTTCGGATCCATGGCGGGACTTCGCGGCGCCGCTGTCAGGCGGCGACCGCGTCCTTGAGCGCCTTGGCGAGATCGGTCTTTTCCCAGGAGAAAGACCCATCACGGCCGGCCTTGCGGCCGAAATGGCCGTAGGACGACGTCTTGGCGTAGATCGGTTTGTTGAGATCGAGGTGACGGCGGATGCCCGACGGCGACAGATCCATCACCGTGCGCAGCGCGTCCTCGAGCTTTGCCTCGTCGACCTTGCCGGTACCATGCAAGTCGACATAGACCGACAGCGGCTGGGCGACGCCGATGGCGTAGGAAAGCTGGATGGTGCAGCGGTCGGCGAGTTTCGCCGCCACCACGTTCTTGGCCAGGTAGCGCGCCGCATAGGCTGCCGAACGGTCCACCTTGGTGGTGTCCTTGCCGGAGAAGGCGCCGCCGCCATGGGGTGCGGCACCACCGTAGGTGTCGACGATGATCTTGCGGCCGGTCAGGCCGGCGTCGCCGTCCGGCCCGCCGATGACGAACTTGCCGGTCGGATTGATGTACCACATGCAATCGTCGGCGATCTTGAGGTCGCCCAGCGCCTCGCGGATATAGGGTTCGACGACCTTGCGGACCTTCTTTGAATCCCAGCTCGCATCGAGATGCTGCGTGGACAGCACGATCTGCGTCGCCTCGGCGGCCTTGCCATCAACATAGCGAACGGTGACCTGGCTCTTGGCATCCGGCCCGAGCCTGCCGGCTTCACCGCTGCCTTCGTGACGGGCAGCAGCCAGCAGTTCGAGGATCTTGTGGCTGTAGTAGATCGGCGCCGGCATCAAATCCGGCGTCTCGCGGCAGGCATAACCGAACATGATGCCCTGGTCGCCGGCACCCTCTTCGCCCTGACGGTCGGCAGCGTTGTCGACGCCCTGGCCTATGTCAGGCGACTGGCCGTGCAGCAGAACCTCGATCTTCGCCGTTTTCCAGTGGAAGCCGGCCTGCTCGTAGCCGATTTCGCGGATCGCCTTGCGGGCGACCGATTTGAACTTGGCCGGATTGACGACCGGATGGCCGGCGGCATCCTTGAGGATGTTGCCTGCCTTGTCCTTCTTCAGCAGCGTTTCCGGGACGCGCACTTCGCCGGCGATGACGACACGGTTGGTGGTGGCCAGCGTCTCGCAGGCGACACGGACTTTCCACGGGTCCATGCCGGTCTTCTTGGCTTCGCGATAGACCAGATCGACGATCTCGTCGGAAATCCGGTCACAGACTTTGTCGGGATGGCCCTCGGCAACGGATTCCGAGGTAAAGAAGTAGTTCTGCCGCGTCACGGGTGTCCCCTCTTGAAAAACGATCGGCAGGCTGCCGATTTTGGCGCGCCACGTGTTAGCGGGGCGAAGCGCCGCTCGTCAAGCGGTGCTTCGGCTCTGGCATGAATGTCGATGCCGTTATCTTGTGCCACCGGCGGCGGGGCGCCGCCGGTCCTGGCGTGATTGAGGATCAGTCGGGATCGTCGGCGGAGAGGGACTTGACCAGGTCTATGATCCTGCGGCGCACCTTGGCGTCGGCGATCTTGACAAAGGCCCGGTTGAGCTGAAGGCCTTCAGGGC
>NZ_RZQA01000720.1:0-3391 GCF_004022915.1 Mesorhizobium sp. M7A.F.Ca.US.006.04.2.1 | reverse complement strand
AGCGTCATCTGCCGCTTCGGCACCCAGTTGGGCAGCTGCGCCAGCGTGCTGGCGGAGAACAGGTTGGGCGCGGCGAGGATCACCGTGATGGCCACGGCCACCCAGATCAGGATCATCTTGAAGCGCGAGAAATACAACATATGGCGTCGTCCGTCAGAGCGTGTCCGCGGATCGCTCCGCCTAAAATTGGATTATTTCTTGGCGTTCTGGTTGGCCACCGGCTCGCCCTTGACGCGCACATCGGCGATCGTCGAGCGCAGCGCCGTCACCTTCAAGCCATTGCCGAGGTCGACCTCGAGCTCGTTGTCGTCGATCACCTTGGTCACCTTGCCGACGAAGCCGCCGCCGGTGACGACCGTGTCGCCGCGACGGACCGCGGCCAGCATCTCGCCGCGCTTCTTCAGCTGCGTGCGCTGCGGCCGGATGATCAGAAAATACATGATCACGAAAATCAGGACAAACGGCAAAATATTGATGAACTGGAACATATCGGGAGAAGCGCCGACGCCTTGGGCGTATGCCGGTGTCACGAACATCGAGGTACTCCTGAATTTTGAAAACAGCCGCCAATTTGGCGGCCCCTTGAAATTTGGCCGGAATATAGTCGGTAAAGTTGTCAATGCAACTGCGCGGCCGGCCAAATCGGCTGCTTTTCCGGCCTGTTGAGCCGTGTTAGAGCAGGATCGCAAAAAGCGCGAGCCGGTTTCCGCAAAAAATTATGCTCGAACAAAAGGTTGCAACCGGTTTTGTATCAGGCGAAATCGGGCAGCTTCACGCCCCAAGACATCAAAAACGCGAAAACAAAAGACAGACATGACCGACAGCAGCATTGAGGCCCTGAACCAGAAACTCGACCGGCTGATCGAAGCGGTGAGCCGCCTTGCCCCGCCGCCGGTGCCCCAAACCGACCTCCGCGAGGCCGATTGCTTCGTTTGGCAGGCCGATCCGGGCTATCTGGAACCGGTGCACAGGGTTAACCGCGTCGACATCGGACTGATCCGTGGCGTCGACCGCGTCCGCGACATCCTTGTCGACAACACCGAACGCTTCGCTGCCGGCTACCCGGCCAACAATGTGTTGTTGTGGGGCGCGCGCGGCATGGGCAAATCGTCGCTGGTCAAGGCCGTGCATGCGGAAATCAACGCCAAGGCCAGGTCCGACCTGCCGTTGAAGCTGATCGAGATCCACCGCGAGGACATCAACACGCTGCCGAAGCTGATGGGTCTGCTGAAGGCGGCGCCCTTCCGCTTCATCCTGTTTTGCGACGACCTCTCCTTCGACCATGACGACACCTCCTACAAATCGCTCAAGGCAGCGCTCGAAGGCGGCGTCGAGGGCCGTCCAGCCAATGTCATCTTCTACGCCACCTCGAACCGCCGCCATCTGTTGCCCCGCGACATGATCGACAATGAACGCTCGACCGCGATCAACCCGTCCGAAGCGGTCGAGGAAAAGGTGTCGCTGTCCGACCGCTTCGGGCTGTGGCTCGGTTTCCACAAATGTTCGCAGGACGAGTATCTCGACATGATCGACGGCTATGTCCGCCATCACGGGCTGACAATCGATCCCGACACGCTGCGCGCCGAAGCATTGGAATGGGCGACGACGCGCGGCAGCCGCTCGGGCCGCGTCGCCTGGCAGTTCACCCAGGATTTGGCTGGCCGGCTCGGCAAACCGCTGAAGGACTGATGCGTTGGATAGCGTCGCCAACGCCATCCGATGACAAGATCATTTGGGCGGCTGCGACCGCCGCAAATCACGCGGCGTTTGGCCGATCTCACGCCGCATCCAATGCGCCAGATGTGACTGGTGCGCGAAGCCCGTCAATTCCGCCACCTCGCTTGTGCTGAGATCGCCTTGCTGCAGCAGGACGCGTGCGCGTTCGACGCGACGCCGTAGCACGTAGCGGTGCAGGGTGAAGCCCGTCGCCGCCTTGAACCATGTCCGCAAGTGCGAACTGCTGGCGCCGGCAACCCGGCTCAGTCGATGGATCGACAGGGGTTCGTGCAGCGCAACCTCGATATGCTCCAGCACGCGCTTGAGCTGAGTATCCGACAGCCGGCTCGCGCGATCGATATCAGGTTCACCGAGGCCAAGCAGCCTCACAGCGAGCGCGGCGCCGATGCTGTCGGCAAACAACGACCCGCTCGGCGACTTCGCATTGAGATCGCTCTCCAGTGCTCGCGCGAGGTGTTCGATGCGCTGGTCACGAAGCAGGTGACGTGTGCCGAGCGGCAATGCGCGCGCCTTGCCGCCAAGTTCGGCTGCCACCCTTTCCATCAAGGCCGGTTGTAACGCGATCTCGATCGTGTCGAACGGGGTCTCAGCCTCGAACCCACCCTCCTGACCGGCGGGCACCAGGTCGATATCGCCGGCGCGCCTGACGAAATATCGTCGAACCTCATGGCAGTAGGAGCGCGTCGCGGCACTTGCATGCACCATGATGCGATGGTGTGGCGCCCGGAGCAGACGATGGACCCCGGCTTCGACATGCCGGGAGGCCAATGTTACGTCGGACGGGGATCGGGCCGGGGCGACTTGCGAGAGCATGCTTTCTCGATTCATGGCAAAACCTGTTCAAGACTTGGCAATTCCCGCGCGATTTTCAATGCCGTGGCTATGTACCTACGCCTCTCCATAAAACTTGGATGAGAGGTTATGCCATGAGTTTCTATGTTGTTGTGGGAGCAGGCCCGGTTGGTCGCGAGACCGCGCGGCTTCTGGGCGAAGAAGGCCATGATGTTGTCTTGACGAGCCGGAGTGTCGGTTCGAACGCGCTGCAAAACGTCCGGACCGTGCACTCCGACGCCACCAATGCCGCGGAACTGGCGCGTATCAGCCGAAACGCCGACGCGATCTTCATGTGCGCCATGGCCGCCTATCACCGCTGGCCGACCGACTTCTTCCCAATCATCGACGGCACCGTGCGGGCTGCCGAAGCGGTCGGCGCGAAGCTTGTGGTGCTCGGAAATCTCTATGGCTATGGCAAAGATGCCGAAAGCCCGCTTCACTCCGACCTGTCTCTGGATCCGACTTCGAAGAAAGGAACCGCCCGGACGATCATGTGGCAGCGGGCGGTCCGTGCGGACGTGCCGGCCGTCGAAGTGCGGTCCAGCGATTATCTTGGACATGGCGCGATCAGCTCTTTCTCACTGGTCGCGCTGCCCTCCATACTCGAGGGGAAACCGACGGCTTTCATTGGCGACCTCGACGCAACTCACGCCTGGTCCTTCACGAAGGACGTGGCCAGGACACTGGTCGCTGCCTCGCGCTACACGGGCGAATGGGGACGGGCGTTCCATGTTCCATCGCAACACGCCCCATCCCGGGAACTCATCCGGGCGACCGCGGCAATGCTTCACCGTGAAATTCCAGAAACACGCTCCTATTC
>NZ_RZQA01000071.1:0-12685 GCF_004022915.1 Mesorhizobium sp. M7A.F.Ca.US.006.04.2.1 | reverse complement strand
CAAGGGAATCGCAAAACCGAATTGCAGGAAAACAGCGTCCAAATACCGCTAATCCTGCAATTCCAAAGCCGCTATCCGCCTCAATCAACAGGCCAGATCAATGGCTTGCGGATAGTTCACGGCCGACCAAATCGAAAATGCAAACTTAGGCTGTTGCGCGGTATCTCCTTCCACATCATCTCTTGCGCATACCTGCATTCCAAGGTGTTTGATCCTATGCTTCGCGAGGAGCAGGTAGGTCGCGACAGCTAGGCAATGTTCCAGCTGCCCTAGCGGAGGAGTCACGATTTTCCGGCAAGCTCCGTCGGCAGACGTTCCTTTCTGGCCTTGGCAAAGGCTCGGTCGCCTTCCAGAAACGCCGCCAGCATGAAAGGGATGAGTTCTGCCACGGTTTCAGACTGACCATAGGTCTGACGGTAAAGTGCAGCATACTCCTTGAGTGTTTGGCTCAGCTCCGCGCTGACGGTAATGGTGATCTTCGAAGCTGTTCGGTCCGGAAGTTTTCCAAGTTTCAGGTCAGCCATGATAACTCCTGCTCAACTGGCGTATGGCCGCAGCACGATGTCCTTGTGCACGATGACGCGCAGTGGCCAACCTGGGCGGACGACGATGGTGGGCTGGATATTGAGGTTTTTTTCGGTGATGCGCTGGCCGGCTCGACTGGCGTTCTGCTGGGCTGATTCCCGGATCGCCTTGACCAGATCGCTCTCGTTTTCGCCGAGGCTGAATTCTGTGCCGACACCGAGCAATGTGGCAAGCGCCACTCCCTTGATCATCTGCCAAGTGTGGAAATCGACTTCGTCTTCCAGCCCTGCGTAGCCGGCGGTGTCGCTCGCGGGCAGATTGTCGATTTCGGCCGACGAGCCGTCGGGCAGCAGAATGCGCTGCCAGACCAGCAGCGCTCGCTTTTGCCCGAACGCGACGACGCTGTCGTAGACGCCGATAAGACGTGAGCCCTGCGGAATCAGCAATATGTTGCCCGTGACCGTGTCGTGCACATTTTCGGTGACTTGCGCGACGACAAGGCCCGGCAAATCGGAATTGATGCCGGTGATCAGGCTGGCGGCAATCACGCTGCCAGCCATCAGTTGATATGGCGAGATCGGCGTCTGCAGCGCATGCGGATTGTAGATCCCGCCAGTGCTCCGCTGGCTGAGAAAATCAAGCTTTCGCTGCTGATTGTTCTGGTCGCCTTCCGCCGCCGCCACCGAGGCTGACGCGCGTCCTGCTTCGGATTGGGGAAGCGCCTCAAATGGATGCTGAGCAGTTTGCACGCTCTCTCCGACATCTGTCTTTTGAGCTCGATTTTCGACGCGGAAAAGCACCCGCGATTCACGCGCTTCGATCGCCTGCTGCGCTAGACGCTGCTCCTCGGCCGAGATGTCTTGGCCCGGCACGATGCCGAGCTGGCGCTGCCGCTCGAGGATGGGGCGGCCGAGGTCGCCCGGCAAAGGTAGCCCAAGGACGGGAGGCTTCGGCTTCATGCCGGAATAGTCATGGGGAAGCGTATCGAGCCCCTCGGCGGTTGGTTTGCGCTCAGTGTTGTAGAGATCTTCCGCCTGATCCCTGATGCGAAGGGCCGGCCCCTGGAGGGCGATCATGGTAACGCCGAAGACAGCGCCGGATCCGAGCGCTGCGATCGCGATGATCACACCGCGCCTGAACCGCACCACGCGGCGGGGAGAGGCCCGAAGCTGCAGTTCCTCGGGATCCAGTTTCGGCGGGATGCCAGAGCGGGAATTTTCGATCATGAGTCCTCACCTCGCCGGCTGCCGCGAAAGAGCGAGATCCGCCGTTGCGGTTGCCTGCCGTCAATCCTGCTGATGCGGATCACCTGCTGCCGCTTGGTGCCGAGGCGAAGTTCGGCCGCGGCGAAGAGCCGATCGACGATGTAATAGTTGCCGCGCACGCGATAGTTGACGAGCTCGCTGCTCCCATCTGCGCCGACGATGAAGAGTGGTGGCGCCTCGCCCTGATCTATGCGACGAGGGAACTCAATATAGACCTTGCTGCCGTCGTCGAAGGCTCGCGTCGGTCTCCAGGGCGGTGTGTCGCCACTGATTGAGTAGCGAAAGCGAAGGTTTTCGAGCGCGATATTCGACGCGACCGGTGTAACTGCCTCGGCTTGAGCATTGCGCTGGCGAAGCGCGATGATCTGGTCTTGGCTGTAGGTCCAGGAGATTGCCGCCATTGCGGTCTTCTCGGTGCTTTGAAGCTGCAAATGATAGGTCCGCCGGTCCGTCGTAATGACGACATTGGTGGCAAGACCCGGCGCGAAGGGTTTTACCAGAACATGGGTGCGCTGATTGTCACCGGTGCCGCTTGCGGTATCGCCAATGACCCAGCGCACGGTGTCGCCAGCCGACACGGCGGTTAGTTTCTCGCCCGGCTGCAGAGCGATGTCGGTCACGCGCTCCGGCGCGGCATAGAGTTGATAAAGCGCGCCATCGGTGAAGGGGTAGACTTGCACGGCATTAACATACCCGTACTTGGTGGGTTGCTGGGTCGCGGCTTTGTTGGCATCAGCGACGCGTTCTTCAGGGGGGCGCTTGTCCTCGGCCTTGCCGGGCTCGGGCTGCATTTGGCCAGGCAGCGGCAGTGGTTTTGGCACCTCGACAATTCTAATCGGCCTCTCCGGCGCCTTTTCGATCGCGGCCGGTTTGAAGTCGGCAGCGTCATAGGAAATCTCAGGCGGCGGCACCTTCTTCGATGCACAAGCGGAAACGACCGCTGCCGACACCGATAGGATCAGCACGGCACGAATCGGTGACATTTTACCTTTCATTGGTGGACTCCGTCGGAGAAAGGGGGGTTGGGACGGCGCTGTCGAGCTCGCGTGACCAGTCAATGGCATTGATGAAGACGCCGAGCGGATTCTTGCGCAGCTGATCCGTATTGCTTGGCGAGCGAATCACGATCGTGAGGATCGCAGTCCAGCGCATCGTGCTGGCAAGGCTTCCGCGCTCAAACACCTGCTCGGTCCATTTGACCTGGAATGAACTTTCGGAGGCTCTGACCACGCTGGTGACCTGTACCGAAACACTGCGCGTTCCGATCTGACCGAAGGGGTCGTTCGCCTTGGCGTATTCGTTGAGGAAGAGCGCTGCGCGATCGCTAGCAAAGTCGTACGCTGCCAACCAGTTCTGCCGTACCAAAACCGGATCGGTGGAAACGGAACGGACATTCTGGATGAAGCGGCCGAGATGCCAGGCGATCTGAGCATCCGAGGGCTCATAATTCCGGATCGCCGGCGCGACGGCGCGCGTCTCGCCGAAGCCATCGACCTCGACGACATAAGGCACGACACGGCTTTGCATCGACTGCCATACGAGTCCGCCGGAAAGCCCGGTCGCCAAGGCCAGGCAGCCAAGGGCCATGATCCGCCAGTTCCTGGCCTGCAGTCGAGATGAGCCGATGCGCTCGTCCCACAGCTGGGCGGCTTTTTGATACGGCGTGACCGGTTCGGGTGTTTTGCCGTAACGGTGCACGGGTCGCTTGAAGAGCATCTAGTCATCCTTGTCGTTGAGAGAGGGGGTGGCGCTGCCTCCCGGCCGGTCTCCGTCTCGGACAGCTTGCATGGCAGCGTGGCGATTTGCACGGGCGGTCTGTTCAGAACGTAGGCGCCTTGCCCACGTCGGCGCCGAAACAGTGGCCGAACCGGCAGAGCGTTCGGTCATTGGCGCTGTCGGCGTGCCGCCGGTCGCGGTCCACGCGGCATCGCGCCCGGCATCGGCGTTGCGCCCAACACTTGCAGTGGCGGATCGCGCTATGCGTATAGCGGCGCCGCCAGCTGCACTGGTTACACCATGCATTCCAGCAGCCACACCGGAGAGGCCAGCGTCGGGCGAGGTTGCGCGCCCGATCTGCCATGACGTGGAAGCAGCCGATCCCATTGTTGTGCCGGCTCGGATGGCGGCGACACCGCCGCTGGTTGCCATACGCGCGCCAGCAAATGCTGTGCCTCCAGCAACGAGTGATACACCCGCTGCCGCCGCGGTCGTGCCGAGGGCGGCGCCCGCCCCAAGCTGCGGTGCGCCTGAGACAAGACCCGACGCGATCCCCGGCCCAAAAATGCCAAGGCCAAGCAATGCCAGTGCGCCCAGTACCTGGGACATGGCACCGGCAAGATCCGGCTCCTTGCCTTGCAATGCGGAAGCGAACTCCCCGAAGAGCGTGGAGCCGATACCGACAATGACGGCGAGCACCATCACCTTGATGCCTGACGAGATAACATGGCCGAGCACGCGTTCGGCCAGGAACGCTGAACGGTTCCAAAGTGCGAATGGAACCAAAACAAAACCTGCCAGCGTGGTGAGCTTGAACTCAAGGATGGTGATGAAAAGCTGGATGGAAAGGATGAAGAAGGCGATGATGACCAGGAACCAGGCCATCAGCAGCACGAAGATGGTCAGTGCGTTGCCGAAGATTTCCGGGAAGCCCAGGAGCTGACTGGCTTGGTCAAGCATTGGCCAAGCACCTTCGAAACCGGTCGCGGCAATGCGGCCCGGGCGCAAGAGATTGTCTGCCGACAGATTGCCGGCCGACGCCTTAATCCCGAGACCGGCAAAAGAACGATAAACGATATCGGCGAGGTTCTTGAAATTGTTCAGAATGAAGGCGAAGACGCCAACATAGAGCACCTTGCGGACAAGCCGGCCGAGAACGCTGGTTTCGTCGCCGAGCGCCCACGCCAGGCCGGCAAGTGTGATGTCAATGCCGATCAGAATGGTAGTGAGGAAGGCGAGGTCGCCCGATAGCAGACCGAACCCGCTGTCGATGTAGCGGATGAAGGTCTCCATGAAGCGATCGATGACGCCAAGGTCGTTCATGCCGCTGCCTTTCTCGTCGTGATGAACTCGTGATTAATTGCCGGGATAAGCCGAGCCGGTACCCAAGAATCGCTTCGTCATCTCGCGGGCGGCTTCGTCTGACTGGGCCTTGCGGGCGGCATCCTCGGCCTCAGCTCGAAACTGCGTTGCGAGCAGCGTCTGGATCTGCATCTGCTGTTTTGTCGAAAGCGCCATCAGCTGGTTGGTGGCCTGGCTTGCCTGAAGCGCACCGGCCGCCCCTTGGCTGCGGTTGACGAGATCGGCGAGCAGATCGCCGTCGGCGCGGACGTTCTCGACGATTTGCGACTGGACACCCATGGTCTGGCGGAACGCCTGCATGGCGGTTTGCCAACGCTCCCGCGCAGCACTCGCCACATCGCTGACTTTGATCGTGGCGTCGTAGCTTTCCGGATATTGGCTGCGCCACTGGTCTTGAAGCTTGCCCAGATCAAAGCTGAGGCCACTCGCCTGGTCCATCAAGCCGTCGATGCGATGGAGCGAACCGGTGAGTTGGCCAACGGAAGAGAAATCCAGACGCTGAAGATTGCGCGCCATGTTCTGCAGCATGGTCGCCTGATTCTGCAGCGACTGGATCTGGTTGTTGATCTGCTCCAATGCGCGCGCGGCCGTCAGCACGTTCTGCGCATAATTGGACGGATCGAACACGATAAGGGCGTAGGCGGGCTGCACATAGTCGGCCATAGGCTTGGCGATCAGGGAAACGGTGATCAGGCCGGAGAGAAGGCGTCGCCGCATCATGAGAATTGCTCCTTGTCTGGTTGAGGGAATTGCTTGAGAAGTTCGCCGGCCCAATCGAGGCCGCGCGCGATCAGGAACTGCGAGGCAAAGCTGCCTTGCCCGTCTTCGGACATGATCCTGTCGATCAGAGTCTGCGTGGCCGGATCGGAAGCACCGCAAAGCGCAAGAGCGATGGGGCCAAGCTCGAGCTCGAACAGACGGTTGCCGCGGCGCGATTGCAGATAATACTGACGCTTCGGCGTGGCGCGGGCGATCAATTCGATCTGCCGCTCGCTTAAACCGAAGCGCTCGTAGGCTGTGCGCGCCTGGGGTTCCACGGCACGATCATTGGGAAGGAAAATGCGCTGCGGGCAGCTTTCGATGATTGCCGGCGCTATGCCAGAGCCCGCGATATCAGCCAGCGACTGCGTAGCGAAGACAACCGACACGTTCTTCTTTCGCAGCACCTTCAGCCATTCGCGGATGCGGGCGGCGAACAGCGGATTGTCGAGATAGACCCACGCCTCGTCGAGCATGATCAGCGTGGGCCGTCCGTCGAACCGTTCCTCAAGTCGCTGGAACAGATAGGTAAGCACCGGCAGCAAAGCGCTTTGGCTGTGCATTAACTCCTCGGTCTCGAAACACTGCACATCCGACAAGGCCAGCCCATCATGATCGGCATCGAGCAGGCGGCCGAAGGGACCGTCGAGCGTGTAGGGCATCAATGCGGTCTTCAGCGCATTGGATTGAAGCAGGACCGAAAGACCGGTCAGTGTGCGTTCCTGCGCCGGCGCGGTGGCAAGGCTGGCCAGCGCTGACCAAATAGCCTCCTTCACCTCCGGCGTGACGGTGACGTTCTCGTGGGCAACAAGGCTGGCGATCCATTCGGCCGCCCAGCTTCGGCTAGCCTGGTCGTTGATGCTGCGCAGTGGCTGAAAGGCAAGGGAACCGTCCGCTCCTAGCGCGTGGTGTTCTCCACCCATGGCAAGTGTTGCAGCACGGGCCGAATTGCCTTTGTCGAAGACATAAACCTGGGCGCCGGCGTAGCGCCTGAACTGCAGAGCAATCAGAGCAAGCAGAACCGACTTGCCGGCGCCGGTCGGACCAACAACCAGCATGTGGCCGACATCTTCGACGTGGGTGGAAAGCCGAAACGGTGTCGACCCACTGGTCTCGGCAACGAAAAGCGGTGGCGCTTCGGTTTGGGTGACTTTCGCGAGATGCTCGTTTGTCGCAGGACCGGCCCAAACCGACGACAGCGGCATGAGATGGGCAAGGTTCAATGTATGAACGAGCGGTTGGCGAACGTTAGCGTAGACATGGCCAGGCAATGAGCCGAGCCAAGCCTCGACCGCATTGACGCCTTCTCGGATCGTGGTGAAGCCGAGCCCATTGATGATGCGCTCGACCGCGCGAAGCTTCTCTGCAGCGGCTTGGCGATCCTCGCCCCACACCGTCACGGTGGTGGTGAGATAGCCGAAACTCACATGATCACCGCCCAATGCCTGAAGGGCTTCGTCGGCATCGAGCGCCTTGTTGTCGGCATCGCTATCGACAAGCGGGACCGGCTCGTTGGTAATGACCTCGCGTAGGATTGCCACGATCGATTTGCGCTTGGCAAACCACTGCCGGCGCAATCGCGTCAGCGTCTTCGTGGCTTCCGTTTTCTCGAGCGGAATGAAGCGCGTCATCCAGCGATAGGCGAAATCCTGATGATTGAGGGTATCGAGGATTCCGGGCCGGGTGAGGTTCGGAAAGCCGAGGATGGTCAGTGTGCGAAGATGCTGCTCACCCAGCATCGGCTCCAGGCCACCGGTAAGCGGCGCATCGACCAGGATTGCATCCAGATATATCGGCGTTTCCGGGGCCATGATAGGATGGCGACGAGGCGAAATCGTGCCGTGGAGGTAGGTCAACGTCTGAGCATCATCGAGGACGCGTACTTCGGACATGAAACCCGAGAAGAGATCGAGCACGCGGTTGGTCTCGTCACGGAACCTCGCCAGATCCTGGCGCCAGTCTCTTTCTCCTCGGGAATAATGAGAGTCGACGAGCGTGCTTTCTGCGCGCGCCTGGGCGTCCGGCGGTGGCATAAACACCAAGGTCAGATGATAGCGGCTCTCGTAGTGCGCTACCTTCCCCTCGAAAGCAGCGCGGCGTTCTTCGTCGACCAGCCACGACGCGGCGTCAGGAAAATGCGAGTTCGGATAGCCCAGCGCTTCTGTGCGCTCGGCCTCAAAGAACAATGCCCAGCCAGAGCCAAGGCGTCTGAGAGCATTGTTCGCCCGGGCGCAAATGCCGACGAGTTCAGCCTCCGTCGCACTTTCGAGATCCGGGCCGCGGAACCGCAACGTCCGCTGAAAGCTGCCGTCCTTGTTGAGCACGATGCCGGGCGCCACCAAGGCAGCCCAGGGTAGATGGTCGGCAAGCCGGTCGGCTTTGCTTCGATATTCCGAAAGGTTCAGCATGCAAGCCACCCCTTCAGACGTAGGTGGCGCACAAGCACGCTGGCGAAGTCCGGATCGCGTCTTGCGGCAAACACCGCTAACGAGTGGCCTGCGATCCAAAGCACCAGACCAGCAATCCATTGCTGCAAGCCGAAGCCAATGGCCGCGGCCACTGTACCGTTGAGGATCGCCACCGCGCGCGGAGCCCCGCCGAGCAGGATCGGCTCGGTCAGCGCCCGGTGGACCGGTACTGCGAAGCCCTCGATATGCTGCTCCCCGGCGGCCATCAGACGAGCGCCCCACCACCGAAGGAGAAGAAGGAGAGGAAGAAGCTCGATGCCGCGAAGGCGATCGACAGACCGAAGACGATCTGAATCAGGCGCCGAAAACCACCGGCGGTGTCGCCGAAGGCAAGCGTCAGGCCGGTGGTGATAATGATGATCACCGCAACGATCTTGGCGACCGGTCCCTGCACGGACTCCAGGATCTGCTGCAGCGGCTGCTCCCACGGCATGCCGGAGCCGGCGGCATAAACCGGGGCCGTGATAAGAAACGCGAGCGCTGTGGACGAAAGAAAGCGAAGCTTCTTGCGCATGAGGAAGGCCTTTCAAAGCTGCTGGAGTTGCGAAAGCGTGAGCGGGGCAACGGCGTAATCGCCGCTGCCGTCGAGACCGGTGACCTCGGCGATTGCGTCGATGTGGCGCGACGAGCCGCGTCCCGCTATGAAGACGATCAGATCTATCGCCTCAGCGATGAGCCGGCGGGGAACGGTGACCACCGCTTCCTGGGCGAGTTGCTCAATGCGATAGAGAGCCGAGCGCGCGGAATTGGCGTGTACGGTAGCGATGCCGCCTGGGTGCCCGGTGTTCCATGCCTTCAGCATGTCGAGCGCTTCCGCGCCCCTCACCTCGCCCACGATGATGCGGTCCGGCCTGAGCCTCAGCGTCGAGCGCACGAGATCGGCAAGGGTGACCGAGCCCCGCCTTGTTCTCAGGGCAACGCAGTCCCTGGCCGCGCACTGCAGTTCGCGTGTGTCCTCGATCAGGATCACCCGATCGTCGCATTCGGCGACTTCAGCCAGCAGAGCGTTGGCGAGTGTTGTCTTCCCCGAGGAAGTGCCGCCGGCGATCAGCATGTTGCGCCGCTCGCGGACGGCCTTTTTCAGCGCATCGGCCTGCAGCGGCAGCATGATGCGTTCGGCAACATAGTCGGCCAGGGTGTAGACTTTCGCGGCGGGCTTGCGGATGGCAAAACATGGCGCCAACACCACAGGTGGCAGCAGGCCTTCGAAGCGTTCGCCAGACGGCAATTCGGCACTGACGATCGGGTTGTCGGCGTGCGCCTCGGCGCGCACGTGCGAAGCAACCAGGCGGATGATACGTTCTGCCTCGGACGGGTGCATGTGAACGTCGGTATCGACCCGACCTTCGCCTAACCGGTCGAGTCGCAGCGCGCCGTCGGGATTGACCATCACCTCGATGACGGACGGATCGGCCAGGGCTTCGGTGATTGCCGGACCCATGGCGGTGCGCAGCATGACACGCCGCCGGTGGTCGGCCTCGGGATGAGAGCTCATCCTTCCCCTCCCCCACCATTGTCTTTGCTAAGCGACTTTTTGCCGGAAGCGATCTGGCGGCCGACCTTCTCAACGAATTTCTCGAAACGCTCTTGGGCAATAGCCTGCGTTGCCCGATCCGGGACCGGCGTGTGGGCGTGAAGGGTGATCGAAAAGCGGATGAAGAGCGCCAGGCTCTCCAGGATCACCTCGGAATCGCGCCTGACGTGGGCAAGATCGCGGGAGAGCCGGTCAAGCCTTACGCCGTAGCGCCGATCGAACTCGCTCTCGCCACGCCGCTCGATGAACGCCTCGATCGCCTTCCCCACGATCGCTGATTTGGTCGTTGACGGATCGCGACTGAGGTTGTCCAGTTTCTCGCTGAGCTCCGGCTCAAGCAGAAACTGATGGCGAATGCGGTGCGGCTTCATGCGGATCGTTCCGACGGCCCGGCGTTGCGCCGGCGACGGGAGAAGCATCGGCCAGACGCTCAAAATTGCTTATGGCCGTTATCTACGCTGAGGTGCGCTCTGCAACTCAGCGGACTTCAGAAGCCGGGAATGACATCGTCGCCCCTGCCCTCGTTGATACCGTAGACGCGGGCCGCAGTGGAAATCCGATCCATGACACGCTTGTCCGCGAGCGCTTCGCTGTCATCGTCTGCGGGCTTGTACAGATCGGCCTGATCGGGCTCTTGAGAGACAACAACGTCTTCTTCGGGCAGGCTTGGATGGCGTTGCTGCTGAACGCCTCCCTCGTCTTCAACTGGCGCGTCGGCGCTTTCCTCGTCCGCAGCAAGTCGGCTATCGACGCTGCACACTTGTCCAGTCCAGCCGTCCGGGCGTGATGCAGGGCAGTCCGCATAGGGTCCGTCGTGCAGCACCGGCGCAGGCAGCACCCGATCTGTGAAATTCTGATCCTGATAATAGCGCAGCTTCTTGGCGCGGATCGGCGGCAACCCAGAAACCAGGACCAATTCGTCTGACGGCGGCAATTGCATCACCTCGCCTGGCGTCAGGAGCGGGCGCGCGGTTTCCTGGCGGCTCACCATGACATGTGAAAGCCAGGGCGCAAGCCGATGGCCCGCATAGTTGCGCATCGACCTAAGTTCGGTTGCGGTGCCGAGGGCATCCGAGATGCGCTTGGCCGTGCGTTCGTCATTGGAGGAAAAGGCAATTCGCACGTGGCAATTGTCGAGAATAGCATTGTTCTCGCCATAGGCCTTTGAAACCTGGTTCAAAGATTGTGCGATCAGATAGGAGCGAATGCCATAACCTGCCATGAAGGCGAGCGCCGTTTCGAAGAAGTCGAGGCGACCGAGCGCCGGAAACTCGTCCAGCATCATGAGCAGCTGATGCTTACGGCTCTTCTTCGGGTCCCCCTCCAGACGCTCCGTCAACCGCCTGCCGATCTGGTTCAAGATCAGTCGCACAAAAGGCTTGGTGCGCGAGATATCCGAAGGCGGCACGACCAGATAGAGCGACAGCGGTCGCTCTCCATCCACTAGGTCAGCGATGCGCCAGTCGCAGGACGAAGTGGCCGCCGCGACCGTTGGATCACGATAAAGCCCGAGAAAGGACATGGCGGTCGAGAGGACGCCTGAGCGCTCGTTTTCCGACTTGTTCAGGAGTTCGCGAGCCGCCGAGGCCACTACGGGATGGACCTGAGGGTTATGCCCCGTCCCGAGATGGTTTGTCGTCATCATCCGCCGTAGCGTTGCGGCAAACGAGCGTTGCGGGTCCGACAGGAAGGTGGCGACGCGGGCCAGCGTCTTGTCCTCTTCAGCGTAGAGCACGTGCAAAATGGCGCCAACTAGGAGTGAATGGCTGGTCTTCTCCCAGTGGTTCCGTCGCTCCAGCGCGCCCTCGGGATCGACGAGGATGTCGGCGATGTTTTGAACGTCCCGGATCTCATCTGGGCCTTTGCGCACCTCCAGCAGCGGGTTGTAGCGTGCCGATCTCGGGTCGGTCGGATTGAACAGAAGGCAGTACGAGAATTTCGACCGCCAGCCGGAGGTCAACTGCCAATTTTCGCCTTTTATATCATGAATGATGGCAGACCCGGTCCAGGAAAGTAGCGTTGGAACAACCAGCCCCACGCCCTTGCCCGAACGCGTCGGCGCAAATGCCATGACGTGCTCCGGGCCGTCATGGCGCAGATAGCGATCGTTCAGCCTACCGAGGAAAACGCCCGCCGGCCGTAACAACCCTGCCGTCTCGACCTCATGAGTCGTGGCCCACCGTGAAGACCCATAGGTCGTAACCGACCCGCGCTGTCGCGCGCGCAAAAGCGAGCCAGCGATTGCGGCGGCACAACCCAGGAATCCGCTGGCGCCTGCAAGCGTACCGGCTTTGTCGAAGACCTCCGGCGCATAAGCATCGAAGTGGAACCACCATTCAAACAGCTTCCACGGCTTGTAGATTGGCCAGCCGGCGAAGAGAAACCATGGTGCGCCGAGAGGCGTCTGGTAGGTCAGCATTTGAGCGCACCATTGGGTTGCCGTCCATACGCCGATAATGACAATTGCGCACACAACGGCGATCTGCCCGATCAGTAGCTTCGTAGGTGTCATCGGCTTGGCCCGCTGAACAACGCGACCTAGCATCGCGCGGCGCAGCCGGGACAGGAATGTTCCTCACATACGATTTGGGAGCAATGAACGACTTCCTACGTATGCAGGTCGGTCAGCACGCGTGTTGCGCCTTCACGCGACACCATCCGCCACTCCATCCTTTCCATTCACCCTGAGGCCCGGCGCCGCCGACAGTTGCGTGACCGCTCCTCCGCAAAGTTATCTTCTGCGTTCAGGGAGCCACGGCGCCTGGGCTGGCTGATGAACACCGTCCGCTCGCGCATGTGGGGTCGAATTGATTTGTGCCCAAGTGGAGGCAGGCTCGTCTTCCAACAGTTGCCGCAGTTCCCCTGGCTCGAACGCCATCATCGGTGGGGAAGCGGGTTCATCCTCCAACAGCTGCCGCAGTTCCCCTGGCTCGAACGCCATCATTGGTGGGGAGGCAGGCTCGTCCTCCAACAGTTGCCGCAGTTCCCCTGGCTCGAACGCCATCATTGGTGGGGAGGCGGGTTCATCCTCCAGCAGCTGCCGCGGCTCTTTCTCG
>NZ_RZQA01000719.1:0-3394 GCF_004022915.1 Mesorhizobium sp. M7A.F.Ca.US.006.04.2.1 | reverse complement strand
GCTTGATCAGGTCGATCCACGCCTGCTGGTCGATCAGGTCGAGAACATGGATCCGAAGCCTGCCGCTGCCGGCGTGATATTCGACCCAGGCGGTGCCGGGCGTGCTGGTGATGATGCAGGCGAGTACGGCCAACCCAGTCCGGTCGCGCAGTTCGAGCGGGATCATCACGAATCCGGATGTTCGCGTATGCCGCCCGCCTTGCAGGATGATCTCCGCCACGGCGATGTTGGAGCGAAGAATGTCCGCCAGGACGACCAGGACCAATTGCGGGATCAGGTCCCAGCGTCGTATTTTTGGTTTAGCGGGCTGAAGCGCTGCCATGGCCAAGGACGCTGCGAGAGCGATGACGCCGCCGAGAAACACCTGGCCGATGGACAGCCCATTGAGCAGTATCCACATCGCGAGCAGCGAAGCTGTCAGCAGCGGATAAGGCAGAAGGGCGATCATTTGTCCCTCGGCGCGTTGGGCCCTGGTATCGGCTGGATGGACAGAACATCTCGCAAGTAGTCCGCGGGCGAATGCAGCGATTGGGCGGTCGCATCCATGTAGCGCATCATCGGTCCACCCTGGACCGTCATCAACAGGCAGAGCGTCAGGAGGAAGGCTACTGGCGCGATCTCCAGGAGCAGCACGCGGGGGACGGTGCCTTCGATCGGCGCCCAGAAAATCTGGATGCCAGCGCGCATCGTGCCGATCAGGGCGCAGAGGCCGGACAGGATCAGCAACGCGACCAGGATCCATGTCGAGCCCGCGATTAGGCCGCCACCCGCCACAGGATCGGGGCGCACCATCGCGGTCAGCAGCGCGAACTTTCCGACAAATCCCGAAAGCGGTGGCAGGCCCGCGAGCAAGAGGCCGCATGCCGCGAAACAGATGCCGAGAACGGCCAGCGTGCCGGGGATGGCAACGCCGACTTCCTCCTGCTCTGGCACCGGCTCCTCCATGTCGTCGCGATAGGCTTCCATGGTCACCGATAGAACATGCGCGGCTGGGTCCTGCACCCGCTCGACGAGTTCGATCAAGAGAAAGAACGCGCCGATCGTCAGTGTTGAACTGACCATGTAGAAGAGGGCTCCGGCAGTGACTCTCGCATCGGCCATCCCGATCGCGGCCAGCAGTGTGCCGGATGAGACCAGGATGCTGAAGCCGGCGAGCCGGCCCACTGCCTGCGACGCCAACACGCCGATAGCGCCGAAGGCGATGGTGGCCATGCCGCCGAACAGCAGCCACGAGTCGCCAAAGCCCGCTGTGGCGCCGGCGTCCACGCCAAACAGCAACAGGGAAAGCCTCAGCAGGATATAGAAGCCGACCTTGGTCATGATCACGAAGATCGCGGCGACCGGGGCCGCTGCCGCCGAATAAGCGCCGGGCAGCCAGAAGCTCAGCGGCCACATCCCCGCCTTGACCAGGAAGGCGACGCCGAGGACGGCGGCGCCTGCTTCGAGCAGCATTCGATCCGCCGCCGGCACCGCCGGGATTCGCTGCGCAAGATCTGCCATGTTCAGTGTGCCGGTCACGCCGTAGATCAGGCTGACCCCGATCAGAAACAGCGACGAAGCAGCGAGATTGACTGCAATGTAGTGCAGGCCCGCCTTGACGCGGAGCGGTCCCGAGCCATGCAGAACGAGACCATAGGATGCAGCCAGAAGCACCTCGAAGAAGACGAACAGGTTGAACAGGTCGCCGGTGAGGAACGCCCCGTTCAGCCCCATGAGCAGAAACTGGAAGAGCGTGTGGAAATGCGGCCCTGCCTTGTGCCAGCGCGCCAGCGAGAAGGCCAGGGAAGCGAGCGCCAGTACGCTGGTGAGAACCAGCATCAGGGCGGACAACCTGTCGAGCACGAGCACGATGCCGAACGGCGCCGGCCAATTGCCGAGCAGATAGACGCCGGTGGTTGCTGACGAAGCAAAGGCATTGTCGACCGAGCGAAGCAGAGCTATGGCGATGACCACCAGCGCAAGCACCGAGACGATGCTGATCACTGCCTTGACGACATGGCGACGCTCGTCCAGCAGCAGCAGCACGGCCCCTGCCGCGAGCGGCAGGACGATCGGCATGATCATGAGATGACCTGCCGTTTCCATCAATTGGGCTCCCTGCCGTCGACATGGTCGCTGCCCGTCAGGCCACGCGATACGAGCAGCACCACGAGGAACAGGGCCGTTGTCGCGAAGCCGATGACGATGGCGGTCAAAACAAGCGCCTGCGGGATGGGGTCGGCGTAGTCCGCTGGGTTGACCACCGCGCCGGATTCGAGAACGGGCGGCGTATTCACCCTGAGTCTGCCCATCGAGAAGATGAACAGATTAACCCCATAGCCGATGAGCGACAGGCCGATGATGACCTGAAAGGTCCGCGGCCGAAGTAACAGCCAAACGCCGGCCCCCGTCAGTACGCCGATCCCGATGGCAAGGATAAGCTCCACTACGCGATTTCCTCGTTGCTTTGCGCCACGATCCGGTATGCGCGCAGTCGGCGGATGGACTGGTGGGCGAGAGCGATCAGCATCAGCACGGTCGCACCGAGAACGAGGCAAAAGACGCCGAGATCGAAAAGGGTCGCGGTAGCCGCCGGCACCGAACCGATCAGTGGCAATTCGACATAACGGGAATACGAGGTCAGGAAAGGGTATCCGAACAGCCAGGAGGCCGCCCCGACGAGGGCCGCCAGGAGAAGGCCGAAGCCGATCCAGTTCACCGGCAGGACCCGCAACCTGTCTTCAACCCAGCGTGTGCCCGCCGCCAGATATTGCAAGATGAAGGCGGCGGCCAATGCGATTCCGGCGACAAAGCCGCCGCCGGGGAGATCGTGGCCGCGCATGAACAGATAGGCGGCGAACACGATGATGACCGGGAACAGCCATTGCATGATCACCGCCGGGATCAGCAAATAGTCGCTCACCGTATCGCCCGCCTCACGGTCGGGCCTGGCTTCGTCGAATGCCCTCTGGACGCGTTGCTGTTCAGGGGATTCGACATTGTCGGGCGCCGGCCGGAACCGGCGAAGCAGGGCGAACACCGTCAACGCGACGATGCCGAGAACCGTGATCTCGCCGAACGTGTCGAAACCCCGGAAGTCCACCAGGATGACGTTGACGACGTTCTTGCCGCCTCCTTCCGAATAGGCCTTTTTCAGGAAGAAGTCGGCGATTGTGACGGGCGGGGTTCGTGTCATAACCGCATAGGCGATAATGGTCATGCCGGTCCCGCACACCACCGCAATGGCCAGATCGCGGTAGCGACGTAGTCTTGCGCCAGTCGTGGCCAGGCCGGGGGCGACGTCTGCCGATCGCTTGGGCAACCAGCGCAATCCCAGAAGGATGAGAACCGTGGTCACCACCTCCACGAGCAGTTGAGTGAGCGCGAGGTCCGGCGCCGAAAACCAGACGAAGGT
>NZ_RZQA01000718.1:0-3396 GCF_004022915.1 Mesorhizobium sp. M7A.F.Ca.US.006.04.2.1 | reverse complement strand
GCCTGGTACAGTGAGCGAGCTTCTCGCGGCGCCGCTGATCGAGGCCGCCCGCGAGCGGTTCCCCGAGGTGCGCATCCGTATCATTGAGGCGATGAGCGGCTACATTCTGGAATGGTTGAAGCGGGGGGAGGTTGACCTCGCGATGATTTATGCAACTTCGGATCCTCGGGGGCTCGCTGTACATCACGGCTTGTCCGAGGAAATCTGTCTCTTTGCCAGCACGTCGATGCCGGGCCAGGCCGACTTACAGGGCTCTTCCGTGGAGCTTCGCGACGTCGCCGGTTTGCCCCTCGTTGTGCCGGGCCCGGGCCACGGTCTGCGAGAACTGATCGAGGTCGTGGCAGCCTCAGTCCAGGTCGCCATCAACCCTGCCATCGAAATCGACTCCTACACCCAGATCAAGAGATTGGTGACACGTGGGATCGGTTACGGGATCCTCCCGCGGATGGCGATCAACGCTGAGGCGCAGGCTGGCCTGTTTCGGGCGTGGAGTTTCCAAAACCCGGCAATTACACGGAAAGTGTACCTGGCCTACTCGACCGAACGGCCGTTGCAGACAGCGCCCCGCGCCGTCGGGCAGCTATCGTGGGAGATCCTTCGCCAGTTGGTCAAGGACCAGGTCTGGAGCGCCGAACTATCCAACGAAACCCAGCGGCCCAACCTCTTCGGCTAGGGTGCTGCGGGCGGGCTGCCGCGTGTACGGTTTCGCTATCCCTGCCATTACAAAACGCTATTTGACGAAAGGACCCCTTCCGGTGCGATGGTATCGGAAATGCACCATAAGGAAGAGCCATGCCAGGCGCGCTGGAGGGAACGATCGTCATCTCGCTGGAGCAAGCCGTGGCCGCGCCTTTGGCGACGTCCCGTCTGGCCGACGCGGGCGCGCGGGTCATCAAGCTCGAGCGCCCCGAGGGCGACTTCGCGCGCGGCTATGACGATTATGTTCACGGGCTCTCAAGCTACTTCATCTGGAACAACCGCGGCAAGCAATCCTGCACCGTCGATCTGAAGCAGCCGGATGATCTTGCGCTGGTCGAATCCATGCTCGGCACCGCCGACGTGTTCGTCCAGAACCTTGCGCCTGGCGCAACCGACAGGCTGGGCATCGGCAGCGCCGACCTCAGACGGCGGTTCCCCAGGCTGATCGTCTGTGACATCGGCGGCTACGCACCCGGAACACCCGACCACGAACGGAAAGCCTACGATCTGCTGATCCAGGCGGAAGCTGGCTTGGCGGGCGTCACTGGGTCCGCAACTTCTGGCCCTACCCGGGTCGGCATATCGATCTCCGATATCGCTACGGGGCAGGGGGCCTACGCCGCTATCCTCGAAGCCCTGATCATGCGCAGTCGAACCGGGGAAGGGGCTCACCTGCAGCTTTCCCTTTTCGACACCCTCGCCGAATACATGAACGTGCCATATCTGGCGCGCCACTACGGCGGCAAGGAGCCGCGGCGGCTCGGGCTCGCCCACCCCTCGATCGCGCCCTACGGGCTGTTTCAGGTGAGTGATGGGGAAATCCTTATCGCCGTCCAGAACGAACGCGAATGGGTCGTCTTCTGCGACAGTGTCCTGGGCCAGCCGTCGGTTGCAACGGACCCGAGATTCGAACGCAACGTGCGTCGCATTAAAAACCGCGAGCCGCTTGATGCATGCGTGCAGGCGATCTTGGCCCCCTACACCATGTCTGCATTATGCGAATTGCTCGACCACGTCAGAATTGCCTATGGCCGTGTGTCGACCATGGCTGATCTGGCGGTGCATCGCAGTGCCACCAAAGTCCCGGTGGAGACCACCGGTGGTCAAGTCGAGCTGTTTGCGCCGCCGGTCACCGTCAATGGCAAGCGCCCCGTGCTTGGCCGTGTGCCTTCACTCGGCGAACATGACGTGGCTTTGCGGCAGGAGTTCGGTCCTCCGGATACAGTGGGTCCCAAACGGATAGGAAGTGCAGCACCATGAGCTTGACCCGCGACCTGACCCGGCTGATCCGCGAAAAACCGGTGACCGACCGCGACCTGGAATGGGCATCGCTGTTCGTCCTGGATACGCTCGCCTGCGCCCTTGGCGCGTTGCCGACCGAGCCCGCCCGCATGCTGATGGCGGTCGCCCCGCTGGCGCAAGCCGATACCCCCCGCAAGGCGTTCTACCTGGGCGGCCTAGCGCATATCTTGGAGATGGATGACCTCCACCGGGACTCGGTGACCCATCCGGGCAGCGTCGTCATTCCTGCGGCCTGGGCGGTAGCCCATGATCACGATCTTGGCGGTGAAGCGTTTCTTCGCGCGGTTCTTGCAGGATACGAGGCTTGCTGCCGGGTCGGCATGTCCGTCGGTAAGAAGCATTACCGGGTCTGGCACAACACCTCGACCTGCGGGCCATTCGGGGCGGCGTTTGCCGTGGCCGAGCTCCTCGGCCTCGACGACACCAGGACCGTTTGGGCGCTTGGGAATGCGGGCACCCAGTCATCGGGTCTTTGGGAGTTCCTTGCCGAAGGCGCCATGAGCAAGCATCTCCACACCGCCAGGGCGGCGGAGTCAGGCGTCCTCGCTTCGTTCCTGGCCAAGGAAGGATTCACCGGCGCGCAGAACATCCTGGAAGGCCAGAGGGGCTTCTACGCCGGTCTGTGCCCGGACCCGATTCCGGAGGCTGTCACGGCAGGGCCTGAGCGGGCCTGGCAACTGATCAACACCTCGATCAAGCCATGGCCGTGCTGCAGACACACCCATCCGGCGATCGACGGCGCGATCGCCATGCACGACGAGATCGCCGGGGAAGCCATCGCAAGCGTTCATGTCGGGGCTTACCGGGCTGCCCTCGACGTATGCGACCGGCCGGCTCCCGAAGATCCATACAGTGCCAAATTCTCGCTGCAGCACACAGTGGCGATAGCGCTTGCGGACGGCCGCATCGACCAGGCCAGCTTCGATGCCGATGCACGGCAACGGATGGTCGGCGAACGCAAGAAGGTCAAGGTCGAGCTGGCGCCGTCGATCGACGCCGCCTATCCGGAATCGTGGGGCGCCGAGGTGATCGTCGAGACGGCTTCCGGCAGGCGCCTTTCCGCCGCCCGACACGACGCCAAGGGCGATCCCGACAATCCGGTGACGGCAGCCGAGCTGTCTCAGAAGGCGCGCACGCAACTCGTCGCCGGCGGCACTTCGCCAGCCCGTGCCGACGACCTGATCGGCGCTATCCTTGGCCTTACAGATAACCGTCCGGTGCGCTCACTGGGTCTGTTTGAAACCGCAGGTGACGCGCGTCCCCAGGTTCATGCCGCGCGGAGCGCCTGATGTTCAAGGACTTTGACAACGAGGACATCCGCGGCGCCGTGCGTCGACTCTGCGAGCGATTTCCGGGCGAATACTGGCGCAAGCTCGATGCCGACCGCGCCTACCC
>NZ_RZQA01000717.1:0-3398 GCF_004022915.1 Mesorhizobium sp. M7A.F.Ca.US.006.04.2.1 | reverse complement strand
CTTCCACGATGGCGCCGTTGTCCAATTGCCGCAACGCGGGATTGTCAGGAACCGCATGAACGTCGGAAGCCCAGAAAGCGAGCAAAGCCCGCTTTGCACCGATCGTCATCGTCTCCTCGTTCAGCACATCATCCGGCGTCCGCAATCCGGCGGATTCCGCGGCAAGATTTTTCGGTTCAGGTTGGTGAAAACTGTAAGTGTCGGTTCTCATCTCCATTCTCCGCGATCTGTGCCTCCCGGCCGAACCGGGAGGCGGACCGTAGATTTAGGTCCAGGGAATCAGGCGACCTCGCGTTGAGGCTCCGCATCCGAGTCGATCAACTGCTTCTTGCCGGGTTGCTCGAGCGAAACCGCTTTGGCTTCGGACCCTATCTCAATGCGCCGAGGCTTGAGTTCCTCGGGCACTTCGCGGACCAGGTCCACTGACAGCAAGCCATTCTCGAGGTTGGCCGCCTTGACCTTTACGTGGTCGGCAAGTTTGAACACCTGCTTGAAGTTGCCCGTCGCCAAGCCGCGATGAAGGACCTCCCGATTTTCCTGGTCGGGTTTCCTTTGGCCGACGACAGACAATTCGGGGCCGTTCTGCATGAGTTCGACCTCATCGAGAGCGAAGCCGGCGATAGCCATCGTAATGCGATAGTCGTTCTCGCCGGTCTTCTCGATATTGTAGGGAGGCCAGTCGGAGCGTACGCTTTTTTCGAGCATATCGAAGAGACGGTCGAAGCCGACCGTTGTGCGGTAAAGAGGGGTATAATCAGAGCTTCTCATAGCCATATCCTCCGTGAAGCAACATGGATTACGAGGCTGTCGCAGCGTCGCTGCGACGCCAGTATGTCGAGCCGAAGCCTCGACGGAAAACGATCTGGTAATCGTGTTTTTTTCCTTCAAGAGGGGCGACAAAAATATTTTTGGCCGGCAGGCAGGTGCCCAAGGCGCTGCCTTGCGTGCTGGTGGCCACTGCGCGATGTTGACGCCAGGGGTGGATGCGAATCATGCGAAAAATTTTGATGTCAGGACTGCTGCTCGCGGCAGCCTTTTCCGCGAACCCGGCCCACGCGCTGGACAGCAGCGGCACGCCTGTCGTCGTGACCCCTCTTGCGTCGCGCACGACGACCGCGTCCGGCCAACCGATCACGCTGCCGCAGAAGAACGTGCAGGTGCTGGTCTCGACCTACGACATCGCGCCGGGCGCGACCTTGCCGGTCCACAGGCACCCTTTCCCGCGCTATGCCTATGTCCAGGCCGGCACGCTGAAGGTCACCAATGTCGAGACCGGCGACAGCAACACCTACAAGGCCGGCGATTTCATCATCGAAATGATCGGCCAGTGGCATCAGGCCACCAATATCGGTGATATCGAGGTGAAGCTTCTGGTGATCGATCAGGTCGAGCAAGGCGCCAAGAACACGGAATTGCGCCAATAACCGCGAAGTCCGTGCCCGGCGCGAAAGTCTGTTCGCGCTTTCGCAGCAACCGGCGCGGTGGTAGGGCTGGCCGGGAATCATGGAATGGATCGCCCCTTGACCAAAGCTCTCCGCCTGCCGCTGATCGAAATCTGTGTCGAAGGCATTGACGGCCTTCTCGCGGCGCAAGCCGCCGGCGCCGACCGGGTCGAACTGTGCGCCAGCCTCGTCGAAGGCGGGATTACGCCAAGCCTCGGCACGATCCGCGCCGCCATCGAGCAGGCAAACGTGCCGTTTCACGTCATGGTGCGGCCGCGCGGCGGCGATTTTCTCTACAGTGAGACCGAATATGCCTCGATGCTGGCAGATGTCTCGGCACTGCGCGAACTCGGCGTGCCCGGCGTGGTGTTTGGCTGCCTGAACGCCGATGGCACCATGGACGAGGCGCGCATGAGCGAACTGACGCAGGCCGCCGGCCCCTTGAACGTCACCTGCCATCGCGCCTTCGACATGACGCGCGAGCCGGCCGAGGCGCTCGAATCGCTGATCCGCAGCAAGGTCGGCCGCGTGCTGACCAGCGGCCAGCGTGACACTGCCATCGAAGGCTTGCCGCTGTTGGCGGATCTGGTGCGGCAGGCCGGCGACCGCATCGTCATCCTCGGCTGCGGCGGACTGGATTTGCACAACATTGCCGAAGTGCGCAGCAGAACCGGCCTGTCCGAAATGCATTTTGCCGCCCTCAAGGATGTGCCGAGTGCCATGGACTACCGCAATCCCCATGTCGGCATGGGTGGTTCCGATCTCGATCGCGAGTACCGCAACACGCTGACCGACACAGCGCTTGTGGCGGCAACGATCGCGGCAGCCAAGGCATGACCTCGAGCCCTGCCCCGATAGCCCGTGTATCGGCCCAAGACGAAGCGGCGATCCTGGCGCTCAACAACGAGCATGCCGCGGAACTGTCGTGGCTGGAGGCTGAGCGGCTGGCCTTCCTGCTTGGCGAAGCATTTTACACCAGGCGCATCGGCGATCTCGAAGCTTTCATCATGACCTTCGACCAGGACGCCCGCTACGACAGCCCGAATTTCCTGTGGTTCCGCGAGCGCCATGAGCGCTTCGTCTATGTCGACCGGGTCGTCGTGGCGGCGCACGCACGCGGCCGCGGCCACGCCCGCCGGCTCTATCAGGACCTGTTCGGCCATGTTGAGCGCGCTGGCCACACGCTGGTCACCTGCGAAGTCAACACCGCCCCGCCGAACCCCGCCTCGGATGCCTTTCACGCTGCGCTCGGCTTCGTCGAGGCCGGCGACGCCGTCATCCATGGCGGCAAGAAAGCGGTGCGCTATTACGCCAGGCAGATCAGCGCCTGACAGACCAGGCAGATCTGCGCACGAAGACGAGGACTACTGGAACAGGGCTGTCGCACTCACCAGCGTCATCCAGAACCCCCAGACCAACGGGATGCCGACCAGCAGCCAGGCCAGCGTGAGTCTGATCGAATTCTCGTTGTCTTGCGCCATGGTCGGTTTCCTCAGAGCTGATCCCGAAAGTGGATTCCGATTTTCGGAAAAGATCATGCTCAAACAATAAGATAGAGCCCATCCCGATTCTGTCGGGATGGAACTGACTCTAAGCCACCGCTGGTTCGGTCTTCATGTGGAAGCGCGCATTGACGGGCCGCATCATCAGGTTGAGCAGGAGGCCGACAACCAGCAGGCCGGCCATGATGTACATGGTGACCGTGTAGGCGTCGGCCTTCGCAACGCCGCTGTCGATCTGGTACTGCCGGATATAATTCACCAGCACCGGGCCAAGCACGCCCGCCACCGACCACGCGGTCAGCAATCGGCCATGGATGGCGCCGACGTAACGCACGCCGAAGACGTCGCGCAGGTAAGCGGGAATGGTGGCGAAGCCGCCGCCATACATGCTGAGGATGATCCCGTAGAACAGCACGAACAGGAAAACGCTGCCGGTCTGGCCGGTCCACGGCAC
>NZ_RZQA01000716.1:0-3406 GCF_004022915.1 Mesorhizobium sp. M7A.F.Ca.US.006.04.2.1 | reverse complement strand
GGAAAGCTTCAATCACGGCACCTCGCAGCAGCGGCAGACCTGGCTGGCGCGTGGTTACAAGAGCGGCAAGCTGTCGGATTGCAACACGCTGAGTGGGCCGATCTGACCAGACCGTTGTCGAGCTTCACCTGCCGGCGATGCTGCCGTCAGGTGGTGTCAGGATGAATAGATTCGGCCTGTTCCTGCATTGTTCCTTTCCGCGAGCTCGCCTATAAGGTGCGTCCGCCTGCGCCTGAGGGCGAGCAGAGGAGCTTGATCCTGCATGATCGACCCCAAAACCGCCAGACGGGGCCTTGCGCTCGTCTTCACCACGCTGCTGCTCGACATTATCGGCTTCGGCATGATCATGCCGGTGCTGCCGGCCTATCTCCGGGAATTGACCGGGGTCAGCATCAGCGGCGCGGCGATCGAAGGCGGCTGGCTGTTCTTCGTCTATGCGGCGATGCAGTTCTTCTTCGCACCGATCATGGGCGGCTTGAGCGACCGGTTCGGGCGGCGGCCGATCCTGCTCGCATCGGTGCTGACCTTCTCCATCGACAATCTGATCTGCGCCGTCGCCTGGTCCTACCCGATGCTGTTCATCGGGCGCGTGCTGGCCGGCATTTCGGGCGCCAGCTATTCGACGACATCGGCCTTCATCGCCGACATCTCGAACGATGACAATCGGGCTAAGAATTTCGGCCTGCTCGGCATCGCATTTGGCGTCGGCTTCGTCATCGGGCCGGTTCTGGGCGGGCTGCTCGGCACGTTCGGGCCGCGCGTGCCGTTCTATTTCGCCGCCGGGCTCGCCTTCGTGAATTTCCTCATCGCTTTGTTTTTCCTGCCGGAAACGCTCGATGACAAGCACCGCCGCCGCTTCGAGTGGAAACGCGCCAACCCGGTCGGCACGCTTCTGCAGATGCGCCAATATCAAGGCATCGGCTGGATCGGGCTTGTCTTCTTCCTGATGACGCTCGGGCATATGATGTATCCGGCGGTCTGGTCGTTCGTCTCCAGCTACCGCTATGGCTGGAGCGAGCAGCAGATCGGCTTCTCGCTCGGCGCCTTCGGCCTGTGCGGCGCGATCGTCATGGCGACGGTGCTGCCGCGCGTCATCCCGAGGCTTGGCGAGTGGAAGACGGCGGTCATCGGCCTGACATTCACGGCAGCCAGCGCCTTCGGCTACGCCTTCGCGTCGCAAGGCTGGATGATCTATGCGGTGATCGTCGTCGGCTGCCTGGAAGCGCTGGCCGACCCGCCGCTGAGGAGCCTCGCCGCCGCCAAGGTGCCGCCTTCGGCGCAAGGCGAACTGCAGGGCGCGATGACCTCGATCTTCTCGATCACCTCGATCATCACGCCGCTGCTCTACACGGCGATCTTTTCCTGGTTCACCGGGCCAAGCGCGCCGGTGACCTTCGGCGGCGCGCCCTATCTGCTGGGAGCGTGCTTCCTGACGCTGGCGGTCATCGTCTTTGTGACGAAAGTTGCGAGGCCGGCAGCGCGCACGAATGTCGCCACCGATGTCGCTGAGGATGGAGCACAGGTGTGAGTCACAACCGCATTGCGCTCACCAGGGAGTGCCATCCCGGCAGGGCAATGAGGGGCGGCGCTACCGGATCGCGCTAAGCCCGTTCGGCCAGCAATTCCTCACCGCGCTTTTCGCGGATCAAATTGACGAAGCGGCGGAACAGGTAGTGCGAATCCTGCGGGCCGGGCGAAGCCTCGGGGTGATGCTGGACCGAGAACACCGGCCGGCCGGTCAGCGTGATGCCGCAATTCGAACCGTCGAACAGCGAGACGTGGGTTTCCTCGACGCCTGATGGCAGCGAGTCGGCATCCACGGCAAAGCCGTGGTTCATCGAGACGATCTCGACCTTGCCGGTGGTGTGGTCCTTGACCGGATGGTTGGCGCCGTGATGGCCCTGGTGCATCTTGGCGGTCTTGCCGCCCAGCGCCAGCGCCAGCATCTGGTGGCCAAGGCAGATGCCGAACACCGGGATGTCGGTCTTCAGCAGATCCCGGATGACCGGTACGGCATAGTCGCCGGTGGCTTCCGGGTCGCCGGGGCCGTTGGAGAGAAAAATGCCGTCCGGCTGCATGGCGAGGATTTCCTCGGCGCCGGACTTGGCCGGCACCACGGTGACCTTGGCGCCGAGGCCGGCGAGCAGGCGCAAGATGTTGCGTTTGACGCCGTAGTCGATGGCGACGACGTGCATTGTCGGTTCGATCTGTTCGCCAAAGCCTTCGTTCCACACCCAGGGCGTCTCGCGCCAGACCGAGGACTGGCCCGACGTGACCTCCTTGGCGAGATCCAGCCCGATCAGGCCCGACCATGCGGCGGCGCGGCGCTTCAGATCGTCGATGTCGAACACGCCATCGGGCGCATGCGCGATGACGGCGTTGGGCATGCCCTTTTCACGGATCAGCGCGGTGAGCGCGCGGGTGTCGATGCCCGACAAAGCGACGATGCCGCGCTTCTTCAGCCACTGGTCGAGACCAGTGCCGGCACGGTAGTTGGACGGGTTGGTGACATCGGCCTTGAACACGGCGCCGACGGCGCCGGCGCGGGCGACCGGATTGAGATCCTCGATGTCCTCGTCATTGGTGCCGATGTTGCCGATATGCGGGAAGGTGAAGGTGACGATCTGGCCGGCATAGGACGGATCGGTGAGGATTTCCTGATAGCCGGTCAGCGCCGTGTTGAAGCAGACTTCGGCGACAGCGGAGCCGGTGGCGCCGAGACCGCGACCTTCGATGACGGTGCCGTCGGCCAGCACCAGAAGGGCGGTCGGCTTTTCCGTGGCCCAAGCGGGGGTCAAGGCGGGCGTCATCTCGGCCATGCGGCACTCCTGTCAGGCCGCGCGCTGCAACCGGCCCGGCGGGCCATCTGCGCGGCAAACGGCGCGAAGCGGCGATTTCGCGGCTTCCACGCAGTCAAATTTCCGTTCATGCAAGGCCCAGTACATAGGGGAAGGGGGCAGGGCGGTCAATGATCATGCGAAATGCCGCCATATTTTATTTCGCCTAGCAAAATCAGTGGCTTGCCTCGGCACATCAGAGTTTGCCTTGGCTCGCCCGCGGCGCTATTGTCCGCGCCGATCGAAGGAGAATGCACCATGCGCGGCAAAATCGCCGAATCCCTGAAGAGCGCGATGAAGGCGCAGGACAAGCACCGGCTGCCGACATTGCGGCTGATCCAGGCCGCCATTCACGACCGCGACATTGCCAATCGCGGGTCAGGCAAGGAGCCGGCCAGCGACGAGGAGATCCTGCAGATCCTGGCCAAGATGGTGAAGCAGCGCGAGGAATCGGCCAAAGCCTTCGATGACGGCAAGCGGCCGGAACTGGCCGCGCAGGAGCGCGGCGAGATGGAGATCATCCGCACCTTCCTGCCGACGCAACTGGACGATGCGGCGGTAACCGCGGC
>NZ_RZQA01000715.1:0-3408 GCF_004022915.1 Mesorhizobium sp. M7A.F.Ca.US.006.04.2.1 | reverse complement strand
CTGCAGAATGATCTTGAGCCATCGCCGATAGAGGGGGAACCAGCCGCAGCGCCCGACCAAAGGGCGGACGCCGATGATCCCGAAGCCGGCTGGGGCGAGACCATCGATGCGGGCGATGCAGCCCTTCCCGCATTCCAGAAGACGCAGATCGAAAACAACACGAGTGTCGCAACCGTCTCGAATGAGTATCAGCGGTTCGAGGCGACCGAAGACACGTTCGTGAAAATCCTCAACGACCGCTCTTTGGACAGCGTCGCGCTCGATGCGCATTTCTCCGCAGAGGACGCCAAGCTGGCAGGGCAAGCGCTGAAGGCGCTTTTCAACCGCGACGGCCTGGAACCGGGCTATGTCATCGCCATGCGTGGTTTCAGGCCGAGGCGCGAGACGACGACCATGTCGCTGATGCAGGTGTCCATCTACGCCAAGAACGTCTTTGTCGGCACGCTGACACGCAATGCGGCGGGCGCATTCGTATCGGGTGTCGATCCCTGGGTCCGTGAAGATCTGTTCAACTATTCGGGCGCACAGGGGGAAGGCACGCACAAGCGGCAGTATCGCCTGCTCGACGCGATCTACTCGACGGCGGCTCGCAACAGTGTTCCAACCGGCGTGATCGGCGAAGCGATCATGTACCTATCGCGAGGGCAGGATCTGGACGCCTTCGCCAGCGAGGACCAGCGCCTTGTGCTGATCTACTCGCAAACGTCGCGCGGCAAGGGCGAGACTGACGGGCGTGTGCTGTATGTCGGCGTGCAGGGCACCGAAAAGAGCCTCGACTGTTTCGTCTTCCAGCTGAGCGAGGGCCAGTTTGCGTGCGTTACCGGTGACGATCAGGTCCGCTCGCTGACGGTCACCAACGGCATGGTCACGCCCGTCAACGGGGTGATGACATCCACCTTCGGGCCACGCAAGCATCCAATTCTCGGCACCGTTCGCATCCACAAGGGCGTCGACTGGGCGGCTCCCGTTGGCACGCCGATCGCAGCCGCCTTCGATGGTGACATCACCTTCCAGGGCGATGGCGGCAGCTATGGCAATCTGGTGAAGATCTCGCACCCAAACGGGCGCGAGACGCGCTATGCGCATATGCTGAGATTTGCAATCGGGACCGGTGTCGGAACCAGGGTGAAAGCCGGCGATGTGATCGGCTATATCGGCACCACCGGCCTTTCGACCGGGCCCCACCTGCATTTCGAACTCTACCAGAATGGCGCAGCGATCGACCCACTCGGCACGGTCACCGCGGTCGCTTCCGACGATTCCGCGGTCGAGACGCTCACCGACCGTATCGTTCATGTCGAAAGCGGCGGCAGCGCTCGCGCCAAGAACCCAAATTCCTCAGCAACCGGTGCAGGGCAATTCATAAGCAAGACCTGGATCAGGATGATGAACACCTACCGCCCGGAACTTGCGCGCACGCTGTCGACAGCCGACCTGCTCGCACTGCGCTACGACGCCACGATCTCGCGTGAGATGGTTCGCAACCTGGCTCGCGAAGGCGAGGCCTATCTTCGGGAGCGTGGTCACCAGATTACGGCGGGCAGACTCTATCTCTGTCATTTCCTGGGAATGGAAGGCGCGCACCAGGTGCTGTCGGCCACAGGTTCGGCGCAACTGAGCGCCGTGCTGGGGTCGGCCGTCATCCAGGCCAACCCGTTTCTCACCGGCAAGACCGCCAGCTACGTCGTGGACTGGGCCGAAAGGAAAATGGGCCAGAAGCTGGGCCGCATGGCCACTGGCGCCGCCCAGCAGACAACGACCACGGAGGTCCGCCAGACGTCACCGGAGTTTGAAAAATACAAGCAGGCCGTCACCGCCGTCATAAGCTCAATTCAGAATACGCCTTGAACCACGCTCGCGCTGCTCTATCAGATGCTCACCCCTGTCCAAATTCCATCGGGTAGAACAATCTTCGCCCCATCCCAAGCTGCGGCGCAGCTTTGCGTGGCTATTGTGTCTTTATCCGCATTTCCACGCGGCGATTGAGCGGATCGTATGGGTTGGAACTGCGCGGGTTCTTTTCACCCATGCCGACCGCGTTGATGCGATCAGGCTCGATGCCGCTGGCCGTGAGGAAGGCGGCTACCGATTTCGCTCGTCGTTGCGACAGGCCTTCGTTGTGGTGCACCGTGCCGGTGGCATCGGTATAGCCTTCGACGACGAAGCTGAACGTGCTCAGCCGGTTGTCCTTCAGGGCTTTGGCGAACTCGTCGAGTTCAGCGCGCGCGGTGGCGTCAAGTTCGGCCGAATCCAAGCCGAAATTGATCAGCATGTCGAGGCCGGTTTTCACTGCCGACGCGTCATTAGACTTGCTTTTGCACTCCTCCGCGGAGCCAACACAAATCCCGCGGGACTTGCCGAGATCGGCCGCACCAGCAAAAAACTTCACGATGTCTTCCGATTTCTGAACGGGGTCGGCGGAAGCGTGGGTCGAGAAAAGCACGACCGCCAACACAAAAGCTGAACTGCTCCACTGCATAGCGGCTCCTCCTGGTTGAGTATTCCGATTTTCGATGTTGGGATCATAGCAAATTCGCAGGCAATTGTCTGTCTGCAATCGCCGGGGGCGTGACAGTTGTTGCCGCGTCACCGGTTGAGACTTGACCCGCGCCGCGCCTAAGGCTTGAGTGGCCAAGCTTCTCGATGAAAGCGTGGCGGTCATGGCCAATGGGCTCCGGTTCAAAACGGCAAGGGATCTTTTCGCGGCGTGTCCTGCTATTGCGCGGGACATGAGGAGCCTTCCAACCGACCAGCGCTCGATCGAGTTTTGCCGCGACCTTCTCGCAGGGCGCGTTCCCGAGGAAGCGGTTACATTTTGTGCCTACCTGCTTCCCGAGCGAGCCGCGGTCTGGTGGGCCCATGAATGCCTGAGCCACCTGGCCGACCTGTTGGATGAGACCGATCATCAGTTGCTCCCGCTGGTCCACAACTGGGTGGGCGAACCGGACAGTCTCCGCCACCAGGCGGCGCTCAGCACAGCCGGCGCGACGCCGCCAACAACGCCGGTCGGCTGGATTGCTCTGGCCGCGGGATGGCGTGACAATGGTTCGGCCAGGGCCGCGACGATGGCACCGGCGTTGCTGCCGTTTCCAGCTGCCCACGCAATCAATGCCGGGATTCTGGCCGGACTGGCGCGTGTCGCACTGGCTGACCGGTTCACCGTTCTTTCGGCATTTGTCGAAATGGGCATCCAGATGGCTGAGATCGAGGCCCTGAGCCAAGCAGCGGATGCGGATTAGAGCATTCGCCCGGCAGAAACCGATGGATGCCGTCATCATCCTGGCTTACTTACAGCCACCTTGCGCCCATTTTGCGAGCGCCACCTTGAAGCGCGTTCCAAGCGGATGTTGAAGCCGTAAGACAGACACGTCGTTGGCGGCGAAATTTTTCGACTGTTCACACAGCCGG
>NZ_RZQA01000714.1:0-3412 GCF_004022915.1 Mesorhizobium sp. M7A.F.Ca.US.006.04.2.1 | reverse complement strand
GGAGCCAACCATGGCGCTGGCACTGCAGACTTTTGCAACGGTGAAGGACGCTAGCGCGGCACTGAAAGCCCAGGGCACACGCTATCTCGGCGGGGGCACGCTGGTTGTCCCCGCGGCCAATGAAGGCGACGTTTCGGTTTCCGGCCTTGTCAGGTCGACCGAGCCGTCTTTGTCCACCATCGCCGTTGCCGGCGATAAAGTCCGCATCGGCGCTTCGGTGACGATGGCGGCGATCGCCGACCATCCGGAGCTTGGCACGCTCGCCAAGGCCGCCCGTGCCGTCGGAGGCCCGGCCATCCGCAACATGGCGACCGTCGGCGGCAATCTTTTTGCCCCGAGCCCGTATGGCGATTTCGCTGTTGCCCTGCTGGCGCTCGATGCGACGGTCAGCACCGATGACGGTGAAACGCCGATCGAGACTTTTCTGGCCAATCGGGGCGGCAGCCGCGTCGTCGTCACTTCCGTGAGCTTCACGCTTCCGAAGGCCGACAGTTTCCGCTTCCTGAAAGTGTCGAGGGTAAAGCCCAAGGGCGTCTCCGTGCTCAGCATAGCCGGTGCTCTGGAACTGTCGTCGGATGGCTCCGTGACCTCGGCGCGGATCGCGCTCGGCTGCATGGCGGATCGGCCCATGCGCGCCAGGGCGGCGGAAAAAGCGCTGATCGGCCGAACGCTGACCGCTGACGGTATCGCGCCGGCCTTGGCCGCGGCCGGTGATGGCACCTCGCCCATCACCGACCCGATCGCCAGCGCCTGGTATCGCGCCGAAGTCCTGCCGGTTCATCTCGGGCGGTTGCTGCTCGCATAATATTTGTTCGGGGGCGCGCGTCTGTCCGCTGGTTCGGGCAGGCGCGCTGGGAGGAAAACATGGCAAAGGTTCCGGTTCAATTCACGCTCAACGGCTCGGAAAAGGCCGAATTCATCGACAGCGGCACGACGCTGCTTCAGGCGCTGCGCGACAAGATCGGTGACACCTCGCCGAAGGGCGGCTGTCATCAGGGCACTTGTGGTGCCTGTTCGGTCATCATCGACGGCGAACTCCGGCTCTCCTGCCTGACGCTGGCCGAGACCTGCAATGGTGCAACCATCACCACGACATCCGGTCTTGCGGAAGGCGGCGTGCTGCACCCGTTGCAGCGCGCCTTCCTCGACACGTTCGCCACGCAATGCGGCTTCTGCACGCCGGGCATGATCATGGCGGCCAAGGCGCTGCTCGACCACACGCCCAATCCCAGCCGCGACGAGGTGGTCGAGGCGCTGTCGGGCAACATCTGCCGCTGCACCGGCTACGAGCCGATCATCCAGGCGGTGCTCACCGCCGCGCGGTCCAACTCTCAGAACGCGGCTTGAGGTTACAAAAAATGGAACTGCGCAAGAGCTACTTCGCCGATGTCCGCAAGGATGATCTGCACGAGATCGGCCAGCCGCGGCCGCGCTCGGATTCACCCGGCCATGTCACCGGCAAGACCGCCTTTTTCGCCGACCGCAACTTTCCCGGCATGCTGCACCTGAAGATGGTGCGCAGCCCGCATCACCATGCCCGCATCCGCTCGATCGACACCTCCGAGGCGGAGAAACATCCAGGCGTGGTGAAAATTCTGACCGCCAAGGATGTGCCGCACAATGTCTACACCATCCTGATCCTGATCCAGATCGGGCCGGAGGACGAGACGGTGCTTGCCGACGGCAAGGTGCGCTGGAAGGGCGAGGCCGTGGTGGCGGTGCTGGCCGAAACCGAGCGCGCGGCACAAGAGGCCGCAGCCAAGGTCAAGGTCGACTATGAGGTGCTGCCGGCCGTCTTCGACATGGAAGAGGCGCTGAAACCCGACGCGCCGCTGGTCAACGAATATCACGGCCAGAATTATTACCTCTATGATAGCGGCGAGTGCCGTAAGGTGCGCTTCGGCGATGTCGAGGCGGGCTTCGCCGGCGCCGACCACATACTGGAGCAGAGCTACCAGTCTTCGCCGATCGAGCACGCGCCGACCGAGACCACCGGCTGCGTGGTGGCGCCCGAGGGCAATGACCGCTTCACCTGCTACACCAACACGCAGGCGATGTTCTTCACGCTCGACAACACCTCGATCATCCTGCAGATGCCGGGCAGCAAATTGCATTTCGTCGGCGGCACAGTCGGCGGCGGTTTTGGCGGCAAGGTCGACGTCATCGTCGAGCCGATCGCCATCCTCGGCGCAAAACTAACAGGACGACCAGTCTGTTTTATCTACAGCCGCGAGGAGGAGATGCAGATCTCGTCGCCGCGCGCCGCTGAAAAGGTCGTCATCAAGGACGGCGTCATGAAAGATGGCCGCATCGTCGCGCGCAAGGTCACCGGATACACCGATGCCGGCGCCTATTCGCGCCACTCGCCCTATGGCGCGCAGAAGGGCGCGGGGCATTATCCCGGCCCCTACACTATTCCGAACGTCTGGATCGACACCTACTGCGTCTACACCAACCGCACGCCGTCGTCGGCCATGCGCGGCTTCGGCGTCACCATCGGCGATTTCGCGCTGGAGGTGCAGACGGACAAGCTGGCGCGGCTGATCGGCATGGATCCGCTCGAATTCCGCTTCATCAACGCCTATCGCGACGATGATATGAAAGCGCACCGCCAGCCGACAGAGGGCGCCGCACTGATCGAATGCATGCAGGAAGCTTCGCGCGCCGCCAACTGGCCGGTGGCGGAAAAGTACCTGGCGATGTCCTCCTACGTGAAGGGAGCTTGAGATGGCGATCAGGCGCGGACGCGGCGTTGCCGCGATCAACTATCCCACCGGCATGAACCTCGGCGGCGACCCGACACAGGCACTGGTGCACTCGACGCCGACAGGCAATTTCATGGTGACGCTGTCATCGGTCGATCTCGGGCAGGGCATGAAGCAGATCATGGCGCAGATCTGCGCCGAGACCATCGGCGTGCCGACAGACCGCGTCGTCGTCGACACCGCCGACACCGACACCGGCCCGCACTGCATGGGCACCTTCGCCTCGCGCGGCACGCACCGCGCCGGCAACGCCGTCATCCAGGCGGCAAGGGAAGCGCGGCAGGTGATGCTGGAAGTGGCCGCCGAGGAACTGGAGGTGAACGCCTCCGACCTCGAGACAGACGGCCAGGGCAACATCCTGGTCAAGGGCGCCCCGCAAAAATCGATCTCGATCTTCGATGTCGCGCTGTCGGCGCATTTCAAGCGCGGCCGCTCGATCTCGGGCCGCGGCATGTTCCTGATTCCGCGCTCCTATCCGGAGAAAGAGACCGGCGCGATGAAGCCGTCGACCTGCTACGCGCATGCCTGCACCGTGGCCGAGGTCGAGGTCGACGACGAGACCGGCGAGGTCACCGTGCTGACTGTGAAGAACGTCTTCGAGATCGGCCGCGCGCTGAACCCGAAAATGGTCGAACAGCAACTGGTCG